>JAGGWH010000001.1 GCA_021157585.1 Bacteroidales bacterium
CACGAATATTTTCCTTTGATTTCCAAAAAGGAATATCGTAGAAATTATTTTAAAAATTTCCTACATAATTATTTTAGTAATAATTATATGGCTTTAACATCCTTTTTTACAAAAGAACAGGATTTGAGTTTACAAGAGTTGGAAGCCATTAAACAGCTTATAGATGAACAGATAGAAGAAAAGAAAAAGTAATTAAAACAGACAAAGAACATGGATTTCTTATTTATATATTTAATCAAATCGGCACTGAGCTTAAGTATTCTATATTTGAGTTATGAGTTCCTTTTTAGAAAAGAGGCCTATTTCCGCTTTAGCAGAATTTTCCTCTTATCCTCTGTTTTTCTAGTGATTTTTTTACCTCTTCTTCCCTATAATGCCGTTTCTGTTTTATCAAAAACACCATTCACTCTCGGCGAAATAGTAATCTATTCTCAGCTAGCACATTTTACTTTGGACGAAGTGGTAATTAATGCGAACAGTCAACCCGATTACTTTTTCAGCACCTTCACCATAGGATCTACACTTCTAACAATCTACATTTTAGGAGTCATCGTTCAATCCTTACTCTTTATCTTTCGCTTAGTGCAGATTCAATCTTTAATAAGAAGATCTAAGACTATGAATTCGAGTGGACTTAACTTTGTATTTGCAAAAAAGGGTTCTCCTACCTATTCTTTTTTAAAGTGGATTTTTGTAGATCCTGAACTTTTTGAAAAACCAACTGATTTCTCTGCTATCGTCGCACACGAAAAAATACATGCAACAGAAGGTCATACTTACGATCTTATTTTAGCCGAACTATTAGCTATAATCCAATGGTTTAACCCTTTTGCTTATTTACTAAAGAAAACCATTAAGGAGAACCACGAATACATTACAGATCAAAAAGTAATTACCAATTATCAAGACTCATATGCTTATCAATTATTACTTCTAGAGCATTCAAGTATAATTAAATCAAACAGTTTAACCCATAATTTCAGTTACTCACTATTAGAAAGGAGATTAAAAATGATGAAAAAAACTAAACACAAATTAGGTTTTAGCCTGAGGCTTATAGCAATAGTCACTTCCTTAGTATTAACTTTTTTTGCTTGTTCAAGCCCTGAAGAAAACGCAGAAAAAGCAACAGAAAAAGCAACTACTAATACAGAACAAATATTTATGGTAGTAGAAAAGATGCCCGAATTTGTTGGTGGGGAGCAAGCTATGTATAAATATATAGCCGGAAATATTCAATATCCTGATCAGGCAAAAAAAGACGGAATTGAAGGTCGAGTATATATCAGTTTTATTGTTGAAAAAGACGGCAGAATAAGTAAGGTAGAAACTATGAGAGGCATTGGTGGAGGTTGCGATAAAGAAGCATTACGAGTTATACGCAATATGCCAAACTGGATTCCGGGAGAGCAAAGGGGAGAAAAAGTTAGAGTTCAGTACCGCATGCCTATTAAGTTTACTTTAAGTGGAGCAAAAAATGACAAAGAAATTACTGATGATAGCGATAATCAACTATTCCAAGTTGTAGAAAAAATGCCCGAATTTACAGGAGGAAAACAGGCAATGTACAAATACATTTCAAATAATATTAAATATCCTAAACAAGCCAAAACAGAAAATATACAAGGAAAAGTATTTATTGAATTTATTATTGAGAAAGATGGTAAAATTAGTAATGTTAAAGTAAAACGAGGTATTGGGGGCGGCTGCGATGAAGAAGCATTACGAGTTATACGCAATATGCCAAGCTGGATTCCGGGGAAACAAAGGGGAGAAAATGTTCGGGTTGTCTATACAATCCCAATAAAATTTAACCTAAACTAAAAGCATACCGTTAAGACAAAAAAAGCCTGATAATCAAATGATTATCAGGCTTTCTGTATTAAGTATAGGCTAAAATTAGATAACTTTAACGTTTACTGCATTTAGACCTTTTTTTCCTTCTTGTAACTCGAATTCTACTTCGTCGCCTTCGCGAATCTCGTCAATTAAGCCAGAGATATGTACAAAATGTTCTTTGTTTGTTCCTTCTTCTTTAATGAAACCAAAACCTTTGGTATCGTTGAAGAACTTTACTGTTCCTTTATTCATTGTTAAAAATTATAATATTAATAAAGCGCAAAGATAAACTTATAAATAACAATCGAACGCTTTTTTGTTAAAAAAAATGATGAAATATAAAATATATTGCATTTAAACAGCTTTTCATTGAAAATCTGCATACTACAAAAAGCAAAAGTATAACTAAAATACATTGTAAGCATATTTGTAATTACAACTCCATTATATTTATACTCTTTTCATACCCAATCCATAATAAAACACAACAATTACAATAATTTCGCATAGTCTTTTGAGCGACTGTAGTAATTATTTACCTTTATATTGTATAGAGAATATAATTCGCATTCCCAATCGTTAACTAATGAAAATTTTCGACATCAAATTTCAAGAATACATTGAGCGCACCAATTTTTATATAGCCTTTACCTATGCTTCACTTTTTAACCTTGATATTTGGTTAATCTACCGAAAGTCTAATTTATAACAATTTAATTATGTGATTATTACAAAAAAGCACATTGATATTAAAGCTTTAATTATCAATCAAAATATCACACAAAATTAAGTCAGCAAAATATTTGCAAAGCACAAAGCCTTCCGCTATCTTTGCAAGGTAGAATTTAAATAGAGCTTATGGAAGACGCAAGTATTTTGATTTCTGGGATTGAATACAAAATCAAGGTGCTAGTCGAGAACAACAAGGCCCTTTTTGAAGAAAACGCAAAATTAAAACAGCAAAATTTGGAGTTAAATACTTTGGTTCAAATGCAAAAAAGCGAACTAAAATCTTTAGATGACAAGCTTGCTATTTTAAAAGTATCGAAAACCTTTGGTTCGGATACTGATAGGCAAAGTGCCAAAATCAAAATAAACGAACTAGTGCGGGAAATAGATGAATGTTTAAATCTTTTAAATAAATAAAGATATATGGATGAGTTATCAATAACAATTAATATTGCCAATCGTCCTTATCGTTTAAAAATAAAAAAGGAAGAGGAGGAAACTCTTAGAGCATCTGCTAAAAAAATTGAATCTTTAACAAAGGAATATGCGAAAAATTATCATTTTAACGATTCGCAGGATTTAATAGCAATGGTGGCTTTACAGCTTGCAAACAACTCAACTTCATTAGAAAAACAAATTACTTATCGCGACACAGAGATGACAAAAAAGCTGAAAGATATAGATGAGTATTTAAATGAAAAAGTAAAGATTTAAACACGTTCTTTGAATAAAAATTTACCGCATAATTCAACTTGTTTGTAAACTCAACATTTTACAAATTAGGGTAAAGCTTAGTGGATTTAAAAACAGGCCTCAACCTTCGGGTTTCATTTATTTGAACAGTGGACGTTTGACAATTCCGGCACCCCTATACGTGTCGTATTGGGGTTTACTAAACTCCGAATTATGCGGTTATTTTATATCCCGACTACTAAAAAAACTAAAACAATGGAAATTTTAACAATGGTAGCTATTGCTTTGGTTTCTCTGGGAATTGGCTTCTTTATCGCAAGTTATTTTGTGAAAAGAGCTATGGAGCGCAAAAGCAATAACATTTTAAAAGAAGCTCAGGAAAAAGCTGAAATATTAAAAAAAGAAAAAATATTACAGGCTAAAGAAAAGTTTCTACAACTAAAATCAGAGCACGAAAAGTATGTGCAAGAAAAAAATAACAACTTAAATAGAGCAGAAAATCGTATTAAGCAAAAAGAAACAGCACTTAACCAAAAACTTGAAGACGTAAATCGTAAAAATCGAGAAATTTCTTCTATTAGAGAAAACCTCACAAAACAGTTAGACATTTTAAGCAAAAAAGAAGCTTCTGTTGAAAAAATGCATGCTCAACAACTGGAACAATTAGAAGCAATTTCCGGATTATCTGCTGATGAGGCTAAAGAGCGAATGATTGAAGCCATTAAAGACGAGGCTAAATCAGATGCAATGGTATATATCAATGATATTAAAGAAGAAGCAAAATTCACAGCAAATCAACAGGCAAAGAAAATCGTAATAGAAACCATACAACGTACTGCTGCTGAATACACTATAGAAAATACCGTTTCTGTTTTTCCTTTAGATAGCGATGAGGTAAAAGGTAGAATTATTGGACGCGAAGGTCGTAATATCCGCACTATTGAAGCAATGACAGGAATAGAAATTATCATTGATGATTCACCCGATGCTATTATTCTTTCCGGATTCGATCCCGTTCGCAGAGAAGTAGCACGATTATCTTTACATAAACTGGTAACCGACGGTCGTATCCACCCTGCTCGTATTGAGGAAGTAGTAAATAAAACTCGCAAGCAAATTGAACAAGAAATTATGGAGACGGGTAAGCGTACGCTTATCGATTTAGGTATCCACAATATGCATAACGAATTAGTTAAAATGGTTGGAAGAATGAAATACCGTTCTTCTTACGGTCAGAACCTATTAATGCACTCCATTGAAGTTGCTAAACTAAGTGCTACTATGGCGGCTGAACTGGGTTTAGACACCAAAAAAGCTAAGCGTGCCGGTCTTCTTCACGATATTGGAAAAGTACCGGAAAATGAACCCGATTTACCTCACGCATTATTAGGAATGAAAATGGCTGAGAAATTCCGCGAAAGTGCAGAAATTTGTAATGCCATTGGTGCTCACCACGACGAAATTGAAATGACATCTCTCCTATCGCCTATTGTTCAGGTTTGTGATGCTATTTCCGGTGCTCGTCCCGGTGCTCGTCGCGAAATTGTAGATGCTTACATTCAACGTTTGAAAAAGTTAGAAAGCATAGCTTTAGAATACGAAGGTGTGGTAAAAACATACGCTATTCAAGCTGGTCGTGAACTACGTGTAATAGTTGGAGCCGAAAAAGTAAATGATAATCAAGCAATGGAATTGAGTTATGATCTCTCTAAAAAAATCCAAGAAGAGATGACTTATCCGGGACAAATTAAAATCACAGTTATTCGCGAAACAAGAGCAATTAACTACGCGAAATAAATCAATCTGCTGCTTTTTCAAATTTGAAAAAGCAGCAGATTTTATTTTAAAGCTATGTTACGAATAATCAAATCATTACTAAAACAGTATGTTTATTGGTTGGTAGTTTTCGCATTTATGCGTTTAATCTTCATACTAAGCTATCTGCAATCAATACTATCAGAAAACGTTCCTTTTAGTGAAATTCTATCAACATTCTATTACGCCTTAAAACTTGACGTAGCAACTGCTTCATATTTTTTAATTATACCATTTTTCATACTATTTATTCAAAGCCTGTTTAGTCCACCCTGGCTAAATATAGTAAACAAGGCTTATACGGCTATAATGCTCTTCGCCTTCATTTTAATAAACACAATAGAATTAGGGCTCTATGCCGAATGGAAAGGCAAATTAACATATAAGGCACTCAGCTACTTAGACCATCCAGATGAAATCATAAACTCGGCCGAAACAGGACAAACTATTTTACTAGTTTTACTTTTAATAATACTAACAGCTGCCGGTATTTACCTTTATAACCGCTATTTTTTCACAGCCATACTTCGCATAAGAATTAAGCTCATTAACTCCATACTATTTATTTTACTTGTACCAGGTTTAATGCTGATTTTAGCCAGAGGTGGAATACAAGGAATCCCTATTAACCAAAGCCAATCGTATTTTTCTAAGCATCTTATTTTAAATAATGCAGCCACTAATTCGGCATTTAATTTATTTATTAGTATAAACGAAAACGTAAAAAATATTAATACAAATCCGTTTATCGAAATGCCCTTTGAAGAGGCGAAGCCGATAGTAGAAAATTTATTTGCACGAAAATCGGACAGTATTCCTGAAATTCTCAATCAAAAAAGACCAAATATTGTATTGCTAATTTTAGAAAGCTGGTCGGCAGACCTAATTGAAACCCTTGGTGGAGAACCCGGAATTACTCCGTTCTTTCATTCTTTAGAAAAAGAAAGTTTACTTTTTGATAATGTTTACGGAAGCGGCCCACGTTCCGAACAAGCAATGGCATCAATATTTAGTGGCTTTCCTGCTCATCCAATTTCATCAATAACTGTTCAGCCAGACAAATATCACGGTTTAGCTAGTTGGGTACATATTTTAAATAATGAAGGTTATAAAACGTCATTTTATTTTGGAGGACAACTAATTTATGGAAATATAAAAAGTTATATTTTATACAATGCTTTTGATAGAGTAAAAGAAGTATATGATTTTAACCCTAAGCTTCCTCAAGGTAAATTAGGTATTCACGATGAATATACTTTGATGGAAATGGCCGATGACTTAGATCAAATGAAAGAGCCATTTCTTTCTGCTTTATTCACCTTAAGTTCTCATTCGCCTTACGATCAACCAAAACCTAAAGTTGAAGTATTACCTTGGGGTGGCAGCGAGCGCGATTATATTAATGCCGCATATTATACCGATCAAAGCCTGAAGAAATTCTTCGAGAGAGCTAGAAAAACCAAGTGGTTTAAAAATACTCTTTTTATTATTGTTGCCGATCATTCACACAGCAGCTATCGCAAATACAATATGCAACAATCCGAATATCATAAAATTCCTCTCATGTTTTATGGTCCGGTTTTAAAACCTGAATTTAGAGGCAAAATTAATACACATTTGGGCTATCAGCCCGATTTGGTTGCAACCCTTTTACCACAAATAAATCTTGATGCATCAGCATTTTATTGGAGTAAAAATTTATTAGATGATAGTACCAGTCAGTTTGCATATACTGCTTATGAAGAAGGATTTGCTTGGCTTAGACCAACGGGTCAGATATCATACGAAAAACGATTCAATTATTATTACGTAAATACTGTTCCAAAAGCGCAATTTGATTCTATAAACAAAGAGGGAAAAGCATTCCTACAGGTATTATTCCAAGATTATATGGATCGTTAATGACCATTTATCAACTCACCGAAGATATTAGCTTTCCAGACCCGGAACTAGCCAATAACGACGGACTTTTAGCCGTCGATGGTGATTTAAGTTCAGAACGAATTCTTTCAGCTTATTCGCAAGGAATCTTTCCTTGGTATTCAGAGGGATCTCGTTTATTGTGGTGGTCGCCTAATCCACGACTAATTTTATATCCATCGAAAATTAAAATATCAAAAAGCTTAAAACGCACTATTAACAGCAAAAAATATATCTGTAAATTTGATACAAACTTTGAAGCCGTAATAAATGGATGTGCAAATATTACACGAGATGAAGATAACGGAATATGGTTAGTTGATGAAATGATAGAAGCATATACAAAATTACATAAGCTAGGTTACGCCCATTCAGTTGAAACATATTACAATAAAGAATTAGTTGGCGGGCTTTATGGCTTATCATTAGGTAAGTGTTTTTTTGGCGAATCAATGTTTTTTAAAAAAAGCGATGCATCTAAAGTAGCACTTTCGTATCTTTGTCGAGAACTAAAAGCTATGGGTTTTTATTTTATTGACGCACAAGTAGAAACAGATCATTTGGTTCGTATGGGTGCGCAAAAAATAAAAAGAAACAATTTCTTAGAATTGTTAGATCAAGCTTTAGAACACCCAACTTGTGTGGGTAAATGGACAAAAGAAATATAAAACAAAAATAATCAATAAATAAACAAGCAATGAGTTTTGAAATTAGTGGAAAGTTAATTGAAAAATACGATACAGTAGTTATAAGTGATCGATTTAAAAAAAGAGAATTAGTACTTGAAAAAAAGGAAAGTACTCCCAACGGTTTTGAATATGTAGAAACTATCAAATTTCAATTAACTCAAGATAAGTGCGATATGCTCGATTCTTTTAATGTTGGAGATGATATTACAATTCAGTTTAATATTAAAGGAAAACGTTGGGAAAAAGATGGCAGAGTGTCTTATTTCAATAATTTGGATGCTTGGCGTATTGAAAAGCAAAACAACAACCAAACTACGCCTCCTGCTTCAACTGAGGTTCCTCCTGCTTCAACCGAAATTCCTCCTGCTGAATTAGATGAGTCTGATGATTTACCCTTCTAAGACAATCTGAATATTTTAACTTGCTGCATTTAGTTACGCTAAATGCAGCAATTGGTAATTAGAACTATTATACTTATACAGAACAAGTTTTAGATCAAGAAAAATATTCTTTCATGTAGTGGAACAGGGTAATCGCCTAAATTTTTCTCTCAGTTTTACTATAAGCAATCTCTTTTAGGTCCATACACCTTCTCAAAGATAGCGGTTTAATGCCATTTAAACAGACATTTAGCTTTGCTTTATCAGGTAGAAAATAAAACAATTTCTGAGCTGAAATATTATGTTTCTACGGCACTTCTTTTATTATTTGAATTCACATAGTTAATTTTATGATTGCTATTTTTACCCAAGCCTTATCCTTACTACTCGGGAATCAATGAAAAAATTCTTTCGCTAAAAAAATAACTAAAGATTGAAATAAATTTTACAACACATAATGTGATAATAAATCCTAATTATCAATACATTAAATAAGCTGTCAGAATTATAAAAAACGTAAAGGCATATAATATCTCTAAAAACGGCAATAAACTTCAAAAAATAATCAAATTTCAGATTTAGCTTTGTTTTCAAATAAACACAGATTGAAAAACAAACTTATTCTTTTGTCTTTAGTACTTATAAGTACTATTGCACAAGGACAGCAAAGCAAGACCTTTTTTGTTGTAGACAAACAAAATGGGAAACCAATACCCTATTCTACAATTTGCATCCAAAATATTAATACTAAAACAAAGGAGTATACAATTGCAAATGAGAATGGCAAGGTTGAAGTATCCTCATCAGGAATTGTCGAACTTTCAATATCATCTGTAGGGTACAAATCCTACAAAAAAACGGTAGATCTTTCAGTATTAAACAAAGTAAAATTAGAAACAGACATTTTTGCTCTAAACCAAGTTGTAGTAACCGGACAAAATAGGCCGATGCTTCGCGACAGTTCCATTTATTCTATTAAAGTTTTCGATTCCAAGCTAATACAGCAAAGAGGAGCTATTAACCTCGCAGATGTTTTAAAAGCACAACCATCAATAAAAATAAATCAGAGCGGAACATTTGGAACCAATATTAACATACTTGGACTTGGGGGTGAAAATGTAAAAATAATGATAGATGGAGTTCCGATAATAGGACGCCTTGACGGCAAGCTTGATTTAAGTCAAATAACAATGGAGAATGTCGATCATATAGAAGTTATAGAAGGTCCTATGTCAGTTATTTATGGAAGCAATGCTCTTGCTGGCACCATAAATATCATTACCAAGAATAATAAATGGAATAAATTAGAAGTGAATGCCAACACCTATATTGAAAGTCCCGGAACCATTAATACTAACTTATACACTTCTATTAAAAAAGCCAATAATATTTTTACTTTATCAGGAGCAAGGAATTATTTCTCAGGAACTTCATACGAAGATTCTAGAGCTTCAAAATGGAAAGGAAGCGAGCAATATATTGCCGAAATGAAATATAGTCGCCAAAGGGAAAAATATACTTTTAGTACAACTACCAAGTATTTTAACGAATTTATGAAAGATAAAGGAGCTGTATTTGGCGAAGGTAGTCCAACACCTTATGCATTCGATATAAATTTTTATACAAAACGATACAATCTAAATGGCTTTTTGGATATAGAGCACAAAAAAACTATGCAAACCAATATCCAATCTTCTATTTCTTATTTCGACAGAGTGATGCAGACGGTTAGAAAAGATATGACAGATTTGAGTGAGATTCCAATATCTAACGATACCACTACTTTTCTAAATTTTATGACTCGGGCAACTTTTAATCACACTATAAACGCCAAACTTTCTTATCAAACAGGTATTGATTTGAATACTGAACAAGGTAGCGCAAAACGTATTATTGGTGGAACTAAGAATATTGGCGATTATGCAATATTTATCACAAATAAGTATCAGCTTCATTCAAAAATAATTATGCAAACGGGTTTGCGATATGCGTATAATACAAAATTTACATCTCCCCTACTTTATTCTATTAACTTAAAATTAAACCTCAATAATAATCTACAGGCAAGAGTATCTTTTGCTAAGGGATTCAGATCACCTACTCTTAAAGAAATGTATCTCGATTTTTCACATGCCGGTTATAATATTAAAGGGAATCCTGATCTTCAGCCCGAATATTCACATTCACTAAACGGATCTATAGAGTACACTTACAGGCATAATGATGCATTTCTATTTAAAACCGAATTAAAAGCATATTACAATAATATTATCGATAAAATAGGTTTTGCCCTTGTCGACAGAACGGAGAATACAGAAACTTGGATGGATATGAATAAGGGAAATGTAGAAACTTTAGGTTGGATAGCAGATATCACACTAAATATAAATACCCATTGGAACTTCAATACAAACTATACTAGATCGGGAATTACTAATCTTAATTTCGAAAACGATAATTCTTCAAATAAGTTCTTTTATACCGATAACTTTTTAGCATCTCTAAGCTATACAAATCCTAAATATGATTTGAGTACACGCATAGAATATTCTTTTAGAGGAAAAGAAGCCATTGATTATTTAGAGGAAGGAAATCTTTCACTATATTTTGTTGACTCCTATAACGATCTAAATATAAGCCTGACAAAATCAGTATGGGAGAAAAGAATAAACATTAGCATTGGAGCTAAAAATTTATTCGATAATACAGATTTACCAATTATTGAAAGTTTAACAAGTGGAGATTATTCAATTACACAAGATAAGCAGTTATTGAGTTGGGGAAGAAGCTATTTTATAAAAATAAATTTAATTCTATATAAACATTAAACACTATTAAAATCATGAAAAAATTATTTACACTATTATTTATTGTTAGTATAGGTCTTGTATCCTGCGAAAAAGAAGAGACCATTGAACCCAAAGATTATACTACATATACTGTAAACGCAAATATGAATAGCGAATTGGGTAAACTAATTCCAAAACTCGATCCAAATACAAGACAGCCTATGCTAGATGACGATGGAAATCCACTTATGGAAAATCAATATTTCTATTCAGTACAGTATTTATTTAATTTAAACAAAGAGGCTTTAGTCCCCGTAGTAAATTCTGAAGATTCATATATTGACTTTGTAATACCTGTAAACCCTGAATCTAATTTAACAGAAATGACAACAGCCGATGGATTATGGCAAATTGCCCTAACCCAATATATGACAGAAATTCCTTACCAAGAAGGAGAACAAACTTTATATATGCAATATCCAACAGTTGGTGCTTTAATAAATACCCAAGCTAATATAGAAGTTGCACATATAGAGGATGAAAACTTTGAAACTATTACTTTAGACATAGCAAAAAACGCAAGCTATAGTACTGAAATTGACGCAATAGGCTATGAATGGAAAGCAATAGAGTTTAGCACCTATACTTACCAAGTCATTGAAGACAACTATTTTTTAATAAAAATTAGTGAAGATGAAATCTTCAAATTACGTTTCTTAGATTTTTATAATGAAGAAGCAGAAAAAGGAAATATCAAATTTCAGTTTCAATTACTTCAGTAAAAGCCATAAATATAAATCTCAACTATAACATATAAAGTTGGGATTTATTTTCAATTTATAAAGCAACCTCATAAAACGTTAAATAAACAATCCGTGAAAAAATATTGAACACAGTATGAATTGATTTTAAGCACTTATAGCATCAGTTGTGAATTGCGTTGTTCATATAATAATTTGAATATTTTGGTATTCACGAGCGCTCCGGCAACTGACGGAGCGGTTCGATTTGTATCTTTGAATTGAAGCGTAGCGGAAATCTTGAACGCCTTTAAAATAAGCAATCCGTGAAAAAATATTGAACACAGTAAGAGTGCTGCGTGTGTTTCATCATCTTTAGTTGTGAATTGCGTTGTTCATATAATAATTTGAATATTTTTGTATTCACGAGCACTCCGTCAACTGACGGAGCGGTTCGATTTGTATCTTTGAATTGAAGCGTAGCGGAAATCTTGAACGCCTTTAAAATAAG
>JAGGWH010000002.1 GCA_021157585.1 Bacteroidales bacterium
TCAATAAGTTTAATTGCAATTTCTTTCTTTTGTAAGTGGTTGCAAGAAATTTCAGCAATAATCATACATGGATGATCTTTGCCAATATACCTCTTTCCAAGTTTGATTTCTTGATTCATGCTTAGCCTTTTATTTCCTTTTTTATATTTCCTTGCAGAGCAGACGTTTTGCACACATAACGTTTAAATCAGCGGCGCAGCTTTTTGCGTCCGCTGGATTTATGTGTTATATTCGCCAAATAATGACAATTGTTTAGGCTTATAGTTTGTAAATAAATTTTTATATTCGTCATACCTGTCTAATCTTTTAGAAATAGATTCAATACTAATTCTGTTTAAAAGAGCTACTGTTATCGGTCGTTTGTTATCTTTGAATACTAATGCATCAATAAATTTTTTAGCAATATCAGAAGTTAATACTTCATAAACGAATAAAGCCTCACTTTTTTTATCGAATCCCAACATATAGCATGTATCATCAAAAACAACAGGTTTATCATTATAAAGACCTACTAATGAGAATTTTATATTTTTATATAAGCCGGAAATTGCAACTTTCCAAGGTTTAAAAGTATAACTTCCAACACCGAACATCGAAAATCTGGGTGAATTTTTATAAATTGAACTTTTTCTGGCATCTAACTTTTCAGCATGAGCCACTAAGTAGTCCCAAGTTAAGGGAGATGTTATTTTAATAAATCGGGTCTCTTCCCCAATCCTTTTTTGAGTTATCATCATATATTTTATTGGCGGGGATAATACACTTTTAGATATATTAGAGCTTTTATACATCGGATATATAAAAGCATTTGGTAAAAAATACGCTTCGCTAAATCCATTTACAAACATATCCCCTTTTTTCGCAAATTCCATTACTTTAGAGCAATCATGTTTTACTCCAGAACGCCATTTGAATTCACATTTAGAATCAATGTCCTTTAAAGATTTATAAGAGTTAATATCAGAGATAAGTTTGTTATTTGATAATCCCATCTCTTTGCATGGTTTTTCAGAATGTAGGGAAGAATAAATTTTACAAATTTTATTATCTTTATTATCAATAAATCCTTGAGCAAAAAATAAACAAGCATCAACATTTACGTTAAAATGTTTTTTTGTATCAATTCTTTTGATGAAAAAATTTCCAACAGAAAGATTATTTCCACATACATAGGTAAAAATTTTTCTGGCAACAGATGTTTTGATAAGAAAAGCCATAGCTGAATTGGTTTTAGATATAAATTCTACAATTTTTATCAGCATCCACTCTGAAATGTCGAAATTACTTTTTCCTGTCATTGCATCAAGACCGTTTAAGCACTTAAAATTACACTTTTTAGGGAGATTTTTGCTTAACAGTTTGCCAAGTTCAGAATTGGTTACCCAAGGCGGATTGCCAATAAACAATATTGGCTTCTGAAACTGCTTTTTAACATCTTTCCAGTCAATTTCAAAAAAGTCCTGCTGTTTTACAAATGCATCGTCATGGCTTGTAATATTTTGTAGTTCAGTGTTTGCATTTTTAACATATGCTGGATTTATTTCCCAACCAATAATATTTATATTCGTTTTGCGCAAAGTCTCACATGCGCACAGGAACCTTCCCAAACCGCATGTTGGCTCTATGATTGTTTCAAATTTATCAATCTCTAAAATTGAAACCACTTCTGATGCTAACGCTAATGGAGTCTGGAAATCTCCAAACTCAACTTTTTCTTTTGTATTAGCCAAAGTTATTTTACCCTCACCAAACCATCAATATCACCAGCCTCATGTATCACCCGTGAATACTGAAGTCGCCATTGCAAAGCGTTGGAAATTGTTAGATAGCCTACAATTGGTTTATTTTGGAGTAATTCTTCTGCTATACGGTTAGCTTCTATTTCATCTACTGGCAACATCCGTTCTTGAAAAAATGCCAATAAATCATCTTTGTTTCCTTTATTATCTATAATCTTTATTATACCGGAAGTCGTTTGATAATCGGCAGTACGAAAATCATTTACAAAAATTGTATGTTTAATCATCAATCTGCCAGTATTGTCAGATTGATCATCTATTTTTTCATATACAAATACTAAAAGTGAGTAACCGAGACCGAATATCTTTTGCCGAGCAGATTTAAAAGGACATGATGATTGAGGTTGTTTTATGCTTGTTACCTTCATATCAACAAATAATTCAGGGAAATCTATACCTTTAGCTGAACTCCCCTCAGTATATTTATATCCTTTGTGTAAATATGCTTGAAACTTATGTTCAAGATATGTCCCTACTGCTTTGCCATCGGTAATGCCAAAAAGCCTCGGTTCTTTATGTTTTGATTCGATTTCAGAAAAGTGTTTTGCTTCTTTTTGAAGCAATTCAATTGTCAATTTTTGTTTCATTGTTTTTCCTATATTCATAAAATATAATCGCGGTGCTGACCGGCACCGGGGGCCGCACAAGCAAGCGTAGCTTGATTGTGCGGTTCACGGTGTCCGGTCAAGTACCTTGTTCTGGCGCGGAGCGCCGGAGCAAGGTACTTGACGAAGTCA
>JAGGWH010000003.1 GCA_021157585.1 Bacteroidales bacterium
GCTCTTGAGGAAGCGAGCGTAAACAATAATATAGAACCTTTTACCCTTTTCATCTCAGAGTTAGTTAAATTAAGTTTAAAAGGTACACCAGCAGCTAAAACAATTGAAAAATAAAAACAACACACAAAGACTTATGTCTATTTTTGATATTTTTTAAATTAAATTGCAGTTTTTGCGTAAACTCCCATTGTAAACAATACAAAAAAGCTAATGAACTCCATAAACTCTTTTAAAATAATCATTATCACTACCGCACTATTCTTAATAAATGGATGCTCAATAACTAAACTTCAAAAAAATGGAGATATAGAAAGTAATAAGTTTCATTATTCTATGGATTTTTCTACAGCAAAGGGCTTAGTACTAATACCGGCAAAAATTGACGGAGAACAAAAGAATTTTCTATTTGACACAGGTGCAGACCTAACAGTAATACAAAGGGCTACTCTAAAAGGAGACATATCGAAAATTAAAGGAGCATCCAAAAGGAAAATGGAATTAGGCAAAGAAATAGTTGAGTCGATTGAAATAGGAACAATAAACTTTAGAAATACTTATGCCTGGAACGGAGATATGAAAGGTCTAAAAGAGCAGATTAATAATTTTGGAGGTATAATAGGACAACCCATAATAAGTAAAGCCAATTGGCTAATTAATTATCCTCTTAAAAAAATAGAAATTTCAAATGAAAATTTAGCCGACAATTCATTTCAAAGCATTGAAATTAAAAGAAAAGGAGGTGTACCTTATACTTACATAACTCTTAATGGCACAAAATATAAAGTTGTAATAGATTTAGGTTCAACTTCATTATTCAACATTCCTAAAGATTCAAAACTTGGAAAGGAAATTTTGAGTACATACAATTTTAGAAATAATGAGAGGGAAAGATATACACTTGGAGGTAATCAAACCATAAAAGAAAAGATTGGTATTCTTCCTCTTATTAGATTAGGGAATATCGAATTTGAAAATGTAGAAACTACAGTAAATAATTCAAGTCAGTTGAGAATTGGAATGAGGTTTTTTGAAAAATGCGAAATCTACATTGACAATATAAATGATAAATATAAAATAAAAAAACTTGATAATGATTGAAGTACTGTTCACAACAAAAAATGACATTCTCGCCTTATGTTCTTTTTGCAACACACACAATTCACGATACCGATAATTATGTTCTATCTGATTTCTTTTCTAGAAAGGTATCTTTCCCTTGGTATCACCAAAGTTGGCTGATGCAGAATAAAATACTTCCCTGGTGGCAATTCTTAAGAGACACAAAACCAGTTGAAACAAACATTCTTTTAAGCGATCTTGCTTTGATGAATTGGGATTGTACTATTCCTCTTAAAATCAATAACATCCCCTGTTTAGTTGCTGAAATGGAAATACCTCTTAGTGCAGAAAGTGAATTGATGAAATCTTCTAGATGATTTAATATTCCTTCTTGTACCAATTCCTGTTTGAAATGTTCAGGAATTACAGGATTCCTTTCTTTTCTGTTTTTACTGATGTCAGCCTTAATTCTTATAACACCCTCATTAATCAATATATCACCAACTTTCATAAACCGAATCTCGTGTGGTCTTATATAACAATAGAAGATAAGTCGTGATGCTAACCACAATTGCGGATCATTTTCCAGCATATACTTTCTCATATTTCTCAAACTATGTTCCTGAAAATATCGTGGTGGTTGTACTGTTTTTAACTTTATCTCAATTTCTGCAAAAGGATTGATACGAATTGCTTTTTGCTTAATAATATAATCAAAAAGCCTTTGCAATAGCTCTTTGTACATCTGACGACTGTTAAATATTTTTCTTTCGTTTGCTAAATAATCGAAAAAATCGCGAGCTATTTTAGGAGATATAATTGTAATATCAACATTTGCCAGTTTTTTCTTTTTCAAATAATAAATAAAAATTCTTAGCTTACTCTGATAAGTAGTGTATGTTGATTTAGAAATATCGTGACATAAATAAGCTAAATATTTATTCGCCCATAATTAACATTCTTATTGCTCTTCTTATTTCTTCCTCCAAGATTAGTAATATTAGAATACTCTATCTCATCGTAAAAAATAATATCCTCTTCCTTTTCGGCGATAGGATCATATCCGTTTTTTAATTTGGTAGTAATTTCATCAATGAGCTTGGTTGCCCACATCGTTTTACCATTTTTTGATTTTCTTTCAGCAAAACCTTGATAAACTCTAATAGGTTCAAATTTTTGACTGCGTTCATTCCAGAATCTGTAATAAACAAACCATTTCTTGGTAACATCACCACCCCGATTGTTCAACTTCGGTACTGTGGCCATCTTTTTTCTGTTCATTTTGGTACTTTGTTTTTAGCCTCCCCTGGACAAAAACCACTTAGCACACCTTTTCAGAACAAAATTAAAACGCTGAAACCCTTTATTCATAGGAGTTTCAGCGTTTATCGGGTGAAAGACGGGGGTCGAACCCGCGACCTCCGGAACCACAATCCGGCGCTCTAACCAACTGAGCTACAATCACCATTTGCAGGCTTAAAGCCTTTAGCGGATGCAAAGATACATTATTTTATAATTTTGCAAATTAAAAACGGTCTTTTTTTCTGTCTTTTTATTTGTAAATTGCTTCCGTTTTTAGAAGGACAATCTCAATAATTTATGACCGAAACTAATAATCAATCATTTTTCTATAAAATACGAAATAATTCCTTGGCCTTTGTATCGTCAATAATTATTGGGCTTGCTGTTCTACTCGCTTTCTTTGCCTATTATATTGCTCCCGATTCCAGTCCTAATGCCAACAATCAGTTTCTTGAATTAAGCAAATTAAAACCGGGAACAGAAATCACTTTTATACAGCTTCCAAAAAACACAAAAATATCAGAACAGTTTTTTTTTAATCACTTACTCTTCGGTAAAACTTATAATTTTTCAGAAATCCCTATACAATCATACCATATATCGCAAGATAAATTAGCAATTGTTCCTTTTACAAAATCAAATACTTTTATAAAAGACACTATATATTTTCCATTAAGTAAGATTATAAAAGATTATTCTGAGGACAGGTTTACTGAGAATGCACAAATAAACAAAGCCCTCTCAAAAATAATAATCACAAAAACATTTTACTTAGGCTCCGACCGTTTTGGTAGAGATTTACTAAGTCGATTACTATTAGGTATGCGGATTAGTTTATCTGTAGGATTTGTAGCCGTTCTTATTGCCTTAATTATTGGAACTTCTCTTGGTTCTATTGCAGGATATTTTGGCGGAAAAATAGATGATTTTATTCTTTGGCTTATCAATGTGATCTGGTCGCTACCTTCTCTCCTATTGATTATTGCCATTACTTTTGCACTTGGAAAAGGATTTTGGCAAGTATTTATCGCCATTGGTTTAAGTATGTGGGTAGAAATTGCTCGCGTGGTACGCGGACAAGTTATTGCTTATAAAAATCAGGAATATATAGAAGCGGCAAAAGCATTAGGATATTCACATTTCCGTATTATTTTTCATCATATTTTACCCAATATTGTTGCTCCGGTAATTGTAATTTCAGCAGCCAATTTTGCCAGTGCCATTCTTGTAGAAGCCGGGCTTAGCTTTTTAGGCTTAGGCGTAGCTCCTCCAACACCAAGCTGGGGAAGTATGATACGCGAAAATTATAGTTCTATTTTTTTCGATTCATCTTACCTTGCCCTACTGCCCGGACTTGCTATTCTCTTATTGGTACTAACATTTATGCTATTCGGTAAGGGTTTACGCGAAGTATTTAATGTACGCTCCTATTGATTTGATTTCATTTGTCATAGCTTTGCAAAATGCAAAAAATGCTTACTTTTGCGCTTCAAAATAAATTTGATTAGCAATGGAAATTCCTTCAAGATATAGTCCTCAAGAAATAGAAGAAAAATGGTATAAGTTTTGGCTCGACAAAAATTACTTTCATTCAGAGCCCGACGAACGTGAGCCGTTCACCATCGTAATTCCACCTCCCAATGTAACAGGAGTTCTTCATATGGGGCATATGCTTAACAATACCATTCAAGATGTTTTGGTTCGTAGAGCCAGAATGCAAGGGAAAAACGCTTGCTGGGTTCCGGGTACCGATCACGCTTCTATTGCTACTGAAGCTAAAGTGGTAAATCACCTGAAAGAACAAGGGATAGACAAAGCCACCTTAAGTCGTGATGAATTTATGGAGCATGCTTGGGAATGGAAAGAAAAACACGGAGGAATTATTCTTGAGCAATTGAAGAAATTAGGTGCCAGTTGCGATTGGGAGCGCACCAAATTTACAATGGATCCGGATCTCTACGATTCTGTTATTGATGTATTTATAGATTTATACAATAAAGGATTGATTTACCGTGGTGTTCGCATGGTAAACTGGGATCCAAAAGCCTTAACTGCGCTCTCTGATGAGGAAGTAATCCATAAAGAAATAAAATCAAAGCTCTATTATATTCGCTATCAAGTTGAAGGCGAAAAAGATAAGTGGGTAACCATTGCCACAACGCGTCCGGAAACTATTCTTGGCGATACTGCCGTTTGTATCCACCCCGAAGACGAACGTTTTCAACACCTAAAAGGAAAACGTGTTTTAGTTCCTTTAGTAAATCGTGCTATTCCTATTATTCAAGACGAATATGTAGATAGAGAATTTGGAACAGGTTGTTTAAAAATAACCCCTGCTCACGATATTAACGATTATAATCTTGGACTAAAATATAAGCTTGATGTTATCGATATTTTTAATGATAACGGAACATTAAACAAATCGGCAGAACTTTATATTGGAAAAGATCGCTTTGTTGTAAGAAAAGAAATTTCAGAAGAACTGGAAGAAAAAGGCTTTATGGTTAAAATAGAAGATTACACCAATAAAGTTGGCTTTTCTGAACGTACCGATGAAGTAATAGAACCTAAACTTTCTTTGCAATGGTTTATGAAGATGCAAGATTTAGCTAAGCCTGCATTGGATGTTGTAATGAACGACAGCATTAAATTTCATCCTGCAAAAGTTAAAAATACTTACAAACACTGGATGGAGAATGTAAAAGACTGGTGTATCTCTCGTCAGCTTTGGTGGGGACAACGTATTCCGGTTTATTACCTTCCAAACAACGAAATGGTGGTAGCTAAATCTACCGAAGAAGCTTTGCTAAAAGCCAAAGAAACCTATCCTGAACTTGGAAATATCAGTTTGAATGACTTGATACAAGACGAAGACGTTTTAGATACTTGGTTCTCTTCCTGGCTATGGCCAATTTCTGTTTTCGATGGAATTAGGAATCCTGATAATAAGGAGATTAACTATTACTATCCTACCAACGATTTGGTTACAGCGCCAGAGATTCTATTCTTCTGGGTTGCTCGTATGGTAATGAGTGGACTGGAATACCGAAAAGAGATTCCTTTCAAAAATGTTTATTTCACAGGAATCGTACGTGATAAATTAGGCAGAAAGATGTCCAAATCTTTGGGAAACAGCCCCGACCCTATTAAATTAATAAACGAATATGGTGCTGACGGAGTTAGAGTTGGAATGCTCCTCACCTCGCCTGCCGGCAACGACCTTCCTTTTGATGAAGCACTTTGTGAGCAAGGTCGGAATTTTAGTAATAAAATTTGGAATGCCTTACGTTTAGTAAAAGGATGGGAAATAGCAAAAATTGAACAACCCGAATATGCCAAACGCGGAATAGAATGGTTAGATGCACGTATTAACGAAAGTCTCATTCAAATCGAAGATCATTTTAGCAAATACCGTTTATCCGATGCTTTGATGAGCACCTACCGTTTAATCTGGGACGATTTCTGTTCAAACTATTTGGAAATAATTAAGCCTGCTTATCAAGCTCCAATAGATGAAAAAACATATTTGCAAACCATAGCTTTATTTGAAAAGTTAATGAAAATATTACATCCATTTATGCCTTTCCTCACTGAGGAAATCTGGCATTTATTGGCTGAACGCGATGAAGAGGATAATATCATTTTAGCTCAAATACCAAAAGCAGGAGAATTCAATTCGAGCCATTTGTCACATTTTGCTACTGCTTCAGAGGTTATTAATCAGATTAGAAAAGTCAGGAAAGAAAAGAATATACCAAATAAAGAAAAGTTGGAATTGTTTTATAAAGGCAATTTAAACCCCGATTTTCAATCGGTAATTTTAAAACTTGGTAATTTAAGTGTTTTAGAAAATACTACTGAAAAACCTGACTCCAGTTTAGGTTTTATGGTAGGTGCTACCGAATTCTTTTTACCCATTAAAGATGCAATAGATATTGAAGCCGAAACAGCTAAGCTAAAAGCGGAATTAAAATATTTTGAAGGCTTTTCAAAATCGATAGAAAAGAAATTATCAAACGAACGCTTTGTAAATAACGCACCGAAAAAAGTAGTAGAATTAGAGCGCAAAAAACTCTCTGATGCCGCGCAAAA
>JAGGWH010000004.1 GCA_021157585.1 Bacteroidales bacterium
ACCCCACCAAAAACTAAGATTAGTAATCCATTTATTGTTTGGCTTCAATTTTTTAAGTTGCCTTTGCTTTAAATGTGCTTTAAGCTTGTCATTCTCTTTTATAGCTTTTATTTGGTCATTATATGCAGCTATTTCCTTAGTGTGCTGTTGTTGACCAAATCCAGGGTCAAGAATGTGAGCAGCAGTGACAATCCAACCTTCGTCATTTAAAATAATAAAACTCCCTAATCCACATTCAACTGTTTTGTCAAAGAATCTCATTGAGACAATTACTGGGTAAGTGAATTTACTTGCTATTTCGTAAGCTTTTGAAAACATATTCGTCTATTTTTTAATTAATGCTAACTAGTTTATATGTTTATAAAAGTTAAACTATACCACCCAAATGTAGGGGATATGTATATGTTTTATGTATTTATTATAACTCAAAGTCATCTAGTGGGTTATGTATATTTTCTTTACTCTTAGTGCTTACATGTGTATATATTTCCGTCGTTTTACTCGAACTATGTCCTAATAGTTCTTGAATCATCCGCAAATCAACGCCACTATCTAATAAATGCGTTGCAAAGCTATGTCTTAAACAGTGTAGTGTAAAAGTAGTCTTATTTTTATTATTCCCAAAGTATTTCTTGAAAATATTTTGAAGGCTGGCAGTAGAATATGGTATTCCTTTTTCCAAACTTTCTATTAAAAACTCTTTTGGACGATAAGCCCTATAATAATTTATTATAAGTTTCTTGAGCTGCTTTGGTAGGGGTAAGGTACGATCTTTAAACCCTTTAGCATTTTTTATATGTACCAAATTGCTGTCGAAACTAATGTCGGAAATACGTAAATTTAATAGTTCGCTCCGCCTTAAACCTAAACCGTAAATAGTGCTTAATGCCATTTTGTGCTTTAAGTTGCTTATCTTTTCTAAGTTTTGCTTAATTATTTGTATCGGAATAACTTTTGGGAGTTCTTGTGTTTTTCTGGGCCTTTCTGTACGCTCAAACTCAAGTTGTATGCCGCGCATTTTTAAATAATATGTTTTAATTGCACTTATGGTTTGATTCTGAAAACTGCTGGAAATATGGTTGGGAATAATAAATTCTGAGTTGTATCTAAAAAGTTCTTCTTCGCCAATAATATCAACTTCTTTATCATTGAAAAATCTGAAAAATGAATCAAGATGATTAAGGTAGGTATCTACGGTGTTTTTGGCATATCGTTGATTCTGCATCCAGTTTTTAAACTTTATTAATTCTTGCTCTTGCTCCTTACTTAAAGGCTTTTTCTTTAAAGCTATTAATGCTTTATTGGGCTTTTTGCGAGATCTGCTAAAAGTATTTTTTACCTCTTCATCTGTATTCTCATTTTTGTGTGTAACAAAAGCACTATAGTCGAGATACCAACTCTTTTTTTGTTTTATATGATTGAAAATACGATTTATAATCGTACTATCATATTCAATAAAATATTGTTTGCGGTTTTTACTCCAACGAATTCCCTCCAGTTTTTCGATATGATTATGTACTGCTGTTGATTCACCACAATCGAAAAGGACAAATTTTTTGTCTAAATAACTAAGAGGTTCAATGCGTATTATTTCTGAAGGATGATAGGTGTTCATACTTTTGCGATTTGAAAATTGGAATTAAGTTAAGAGGTATAGTTTGACTTTAATAATGCTGATGCGAAGTTTTTAGCTACGCTTAATAATTCCAATTGATTGACATCTCAAAGTTAGAAATAATATTTAAAAATACAATCTCTTGAAGCTTAAAATCTTTCTAAATGGCTTCTGTTTAAACGGAATATCTAAAAATTCCATTGCAAACGACTAAAGTACATTTGTCCAATATCGCCATATTCTGTGCCTTTATCGCCCCAAAAAGTTTGAGCAATAAAGTATAAGCTTACATTATCGCTAACAGAAATGTTTACCGAAGGCCCAATATAAAAAGAACCATCATAAGGATTCATCATTCCTGAGAAATCGAAATTAATTAAAGGCGTTATGGGGTAGGAGACACTCGCAAATAGTGCAGCTAAAGATTGGGTATAATCCAAAGCGGAAATATTCTCCATCATCGTAAACATAGAACGGGAAACCTTATCTTTTGAGCCTGCTGAGTTTAATAATCCGCCAATATTAATAAACAGACTATTTTTAAACATATAATTTGCTCCTAATGAAGCAATTAATGCTTCTTTTAAAAGTGGATTATCTGTTTTTGGAGAATAATAAGCTGCTTCGCCATTGATTCCCGCTCCGCCAATATTTCCAGCAAAGCCCATTCCTCCAACCCAATATTCATCATTCATCACGCCTCCCATAAACTGAAAATCGTAATTCCACAAATTGAAAGCATATTTGGCTGCGTAAGTCGATTGATCTTTTCCGTCAATTTTATAGGCCAATTCCAAAGAGGATGTCATTCCTGTATAATACTGAACGCGCACAGCATCAGCTCCAGGACGTTCGGGATAATTAAAATCGAGGTAATTAAAGCTGTTAAAAATATCATTGGGTTGCCACACCATATTTATTCCCCAATTAATCCGCTGTCGGCCAATAGTTAGCGTTAGCTTGTCTCCATTATATTGAAAGAATAATCTATCGATATTGGAAAAAAGAACTCCATTATCATCTTGATGCCAAGCGTGAGTTAAATTCATCCAGCCCAAATCTTCGGTGTACATCGAATTATAAATACCGTTCAGTTTGCTGTTTAATTCATAAACCAAATCGCCAAAAATATAGCCTGTCCGAACGCCAAGGGAGAAGTGAATTTTATCGTTGGGATACCAATTGAGATTTAATCGGTTGTTGAGGCTGCTATAACTGTATAATTTATCTGCGTTCAGTCCAATAC
>JAGGWH010000005.1 GCA_021157585.1 Bacteroidales bacterium
ACATATTAATATCAATAACAACATAGACTATGGGAATTAAATTACGACTTATACTAATGAACTTTCTCCAATTTTTTATTTGGGGAGCTTGGTTAATTACAATTGCCAACTATTGGTTTGGGACAATGGCTTGGGGTCCTACTGAATTTGGAGCAGTTTTCCTGACACTCGGCATTGCTTCTTTGTTTATGCCTACACTAACTGGAATAATAGCAGATAGATGGATAAACGCAGAAAGAGTATTTGCAATTTCACATATTATTGCTGGTGCAGCAGTTGCAAGCTTTCCATTAATTAAAGATCCACAAACGTTTTTTTGGGTAATGTTGGTCGCGATGAGTTTTTATATGCCTACAATCGCACTTACAAATACAATTGCATATAATGCATTAAGCAAGGCTAAGCTTGACGTTGTAAAATCATTTCCACCAATTAGAGTTTGGGGAACAATAGGATTTATTGCAGCAATGTGGTTTGTAAATCTTACAGGAAATAAAGCAAGCGTAAATATGTTTTATATTTCGGCATTCGCTTCGTTAATACTAGGCATTTATTCTTTCACATTGCCTAAATGCCCTCCACAACTAAAAGAAAAAACAGAAGGGAAATCATCATTTGTGGAAATATTTGGTTTAGAAGCGTTTAAATTATTTGCCAATTATAAAATGGCAATATTTTTTATTTTCTCAATGCTTTTAGGAGCATCTCTACAACTAACAAACATGTATGGAGATCGTTTTCTTGATCATTTTAAGGATATTCCACAATATGCCAACTCAGCCGTAGTTAAATACTCTACAATCATTATGTCAATTTCTCAAATTTCTGAAACTCTTTTTATTCTAGCAATTCCATTTTTTTTAAAAAGTTTTGGTATTAAAAAAGTAATGATAATAAGTTTATTTGCTTGGGTTTTACGTTTTGGCTTGTTTGCTTATGGAACACCAGATGGTTATGGGCTGGTACTAATTGTTGTTTCAATGATTGTTTATGGTATGGCATTTGATTTTTTCAATATCTCTGGTTCTTTATTTATAGAAACAGCTACAGACAGTAAAATGCGAGGAAGTGCTCAAGGTTTATTTATGATGATGACAAATGGATTCGGAACAATGATTGGAGCATTGGGAAGTGGTATGATTATTGATAAATTTTATGTTCTCCCAGACGGGGTATGGGATTGGCATAATATATGGCTTGCTTTTGCAGGATATGCTCTTGTAGTAGCGATATTATTTATTATTTTATTCAAGCATAAGCATAACCCTGACGAGATAGGGGAGGTGAAGCACTAGAAATAGAGCTGAGGAAATAATCTAAAGAGAAAAGGCATTCGTAAACTTACGAATGCCTTTTCTTTTAAAATATAAGAATAGATGTTACTTTTTTCTTTTATTTATTTCGTCGCGAATAATAGAGGCGCGTTCGTAGTTTTCATCCTCAATTGCCTTAAGTAATAGATCGTTTAAATTACTAATACTTAAATCTATAAATTCACTATCGTCAGTACCTTGTTCTTTTGATATCTTTTTGTTTTCTTCATCAGGGTCAAGTACAATTCCTCCTACCGACATTATGCTTTCATAGGTATAGATTGGACTATTAAACCGTAATGCAATAGCTACGGCATCAGAGGTGCGCGAGTCTAATTCTACAGTTTCTCCATCTTTTTCACAAACTAGTATCGAATAAAAAATCCCTTCTTGGAATTTATTAATAACAACTTCCTTAATTTCTATATCAAATGTTTCAGCAAAAGTTTTAAATAAATCGTGAGTTAATGGGCGAGCAGGTTTTAATTTCTCAACCTCAATGGCAATAGCCTGAGCTTCTAACCCGCCCACAATGATTGGTAAACGGCGGTTTCCATTTACTTCGCCCAAAATAAGTGCATAAGCACTACTTTGAGAGTGACTATAAGACAAACCAACTATTTTTAACTCTATTTTTTGCATACGAAACTTAATCTTACACAAATGTACATTATTTTCAGAAAGAATGTAATTCTAATATTGAAAAAACTTAAATGAAAATAAAATTTTCTTATTTACCTATAAGGTTTTGTTTTTGTGTGTCAGAATATTTTTCCAAGCAAGAAAACAGACGTTTTTTTCTTCATATTTTATGAATTAATGCTGTAAAAACGAATATTTTTGAATAAATTTCAATCGTTTGATATTTTTTCTTAGATAGATTAAAATTAAATTTTTAAGGATTAATAGTCTGATATATAGCAATTAACGATATATTCTTGTTGTGGTAATGGTAAACATGATGGACAAGTAGATTTAAAACACAAAAAGTTTTTATGCATGCATAAGAAGTGTATACATATTTTTCTATTTTTGTCATCAGATTAAAAAAAAAATGATTGGTTTTAACGCAGTATATTTTTGTGTAGAAAACAAAATCGTCCAAAGTATATCGCTTTCCCTAAAATGTCGCCTTGGCATTTATTACCAATCTGAAAAATTAATCACTAAATCTAAATTCTAAATGAAAAAACTAATCGCAATTTTTGTTGGGTTAATGCTTCCTGTGCTCACCATGGCCAGCGAGGCAGATCTTGTAATTCCCGATTCAATTAAAGAACAAAGTATTTTATACTGGGGATTTTTAATCACAATAGCTGGAATGCTTTTTGGTTTATACCAATTTGTTCAGGTGAAAAAAATCAGAGCTCATAAATCCATGTTGGATGTTGCTCAAGTTATTTTTGAAACATCAAAAACCTATTTGATTCAGCAAGGGAAATTTATTCTGATTCTGTTTGCTTTTATCGGAACGATAGTCGCTTTTTACTTTGGATTTTTATCCGTTGATCCTGATACCGGAGAGAATTTATTTGGTGCAGGTGCTGTTTTAATGATTATAGGCTGGATGATTTTAGGAATTTTAGGCTCTTATGGAGTTGCTTGGTTTGGTAT
>JAGGWH010000006.1 GCA_021157585.1 Bacteroidales bacterium
ATATTAATATTGCCGGGTTTGGCTATTAAAATTAGTACAGATCTTATTCTGTATTTCACCTATAAAGTAAAACCTAATTGGTTAAAATTAAAAATATTAATGATGGCTATTCTTGCTGTTAATGCATTTATTTTTTTAGTACCAATGATGCCGGAATTGGTTCAATTAGCTAAAGAATCTATCCCAAAAGGAGAATTAAGTCAGGAATTTATATCTAAAGAACACACTGAACAATTGGTTGGCCAAGCTAATGTAATTCCGTTGTTATTAGAGCTTGTCTTAGGATCTTTTAAACCAAAATTAGGGAAGGAAAAAAGTAAATAATTTTTTTGCACTTATCTTCATTTATTACTTTAATAATCATCTCATTCATTTATTCTAAATATATTAGCCTTGTAAGAACACATTTTACAAGAACATGAAATATTAGATAAAAAATGAATTCAAAAGAAAACAGCAATTATAAACAACTTAACCCAACTAATGCTTTAAGAGACTTTGTTGATTCTTATTGAGTATCTAATAATATAACTAACAAACCTTTAAAACGTGTAATATTTCCTGATAGTTTTTTTAAATTGGTTGTTACTTTAGTCAATAATAAAACATCTATCGTTTTTCTTACTGGGTTATGGACAAAAGAAAGTGAAATTATAATTCCTGCGAATGCTACCATTTATGGAATCAAATTTAAAATACTTGCTTCTGAATATATTTTTCAAAGAGAAATTGCTTCTTTAATCGATTCACAGGAAATTTTAGATCCTTCTTTTTGGGGTATTAAAGATATGGAATTGGACAGTTTGCAAAATTTTGTTACTCAAATTGAATCTGTTGTTATAAAAAGGCTGAAACAAAATAAGGAGATACAAAGTAAAAATCTTGCCTTATCACAACTTCTTTACAGTTCTAAAGGAAATATTCTGGTAAAAGAAATCTCTGAAAAAACAAACTGGAATAGCAGGTCAATCAACAGGTATTTTACAAAATACTTTGGTATACCTTTAAAAAGCTATTTAAATATTCAAAAAATATATAAGGCTTATGTTCCAATAATCAATAAAGAATTTTTTCCTGAAAAAGGATTTCATGATCAATCTCATTTTATAAAAGAAGTTAAAAAGCACACCAATAAAACTCCAAAAGAACTAGAAAAAGAAAAGCATAATCGATTTATTCAATGTAAGCATACGGTCTTTCACATATTGCGAGAATATTTCAAAATGATTTAATTTGTGATTC
Organism: Bacteroidales bacterium; assembly: GCA_021157585.1. Classification (NCBI taxonomy): domain Bacteria; kingdom Pseudomonadati; phylum Bacteroidota; class Bacteroidia; order Bacteroidales; species Bacteroidales bacterium. Next base: position 1,243 of record JAGGWH010000006.1, read on the forward strand.
ACTAAAATCATGAATTATGTTCACCTTATCAAGTACCCATAAATTTCATTTATATACAGACGCTACAGATATGCGAAAGAGTTTTGATGGCCTTAGCGGACTTATCCATGAATATTTAGAATCTACTCCAAAGGTTTCATCTGTCTTTGTCTTTATCAATAAGAGAAGAGACAAGGTAAAATTACTCCATTGGGTAGGCAGCGGATTTCTACTATACTACAAACGATTGGAAGAAGGTACCTTTGAGCTGCCACAATATGAAATAAACCGGAGTTTGATCCGGTTGAGCTACACACAAATGATCATGTTAATCGATGGGATAAGCATTGTAAATATTCATAAAAGAAAGCGATACTTACAGTCTAAAAAAAGCATATAAACCCTTATGTTTATTAGGTTTTCATAGTGTAAATTTGTATCTTCACACTTGTGATAACAGGGGTAAAAAACATACAAAATGAGGTTGTTTCAAAAGCAGAATACGACAAACTTTTACAAGAGTACCAATCTCTAAAAATACAATTGTCCGAACTTCAAAGAATGATCTTTGGCAGTAGAAGTGAGCGCTTTGTACCTGTGACTGATGGTCAAATAGATTTATTTACCGGAACAGCTTTAAGTGAACAAGCAAAAGTACAGAAACAGGAGATTAGTTACACCCGAACTGTTGGTACAAAGAAAAAGCAAAAACCCATCCGTACAGAAATACCTTCACACTTACCACGAGTAGAAGAAGTTATTGAACCTTCAGAAATAGAGCCTGGTTCAAAAAAAATAGGAGAAGAAATCACTGAGATCTTAGAGTATAATCCTGCTAATATTTATGTTCGTAGGATAATACGTCCGAAATATGCAAAGCCAAAAAATACTGGAGTCGTTATTGCACCCATGCCATCTTTACCAATACCAAGATCAAATGCAGGAGCAGGAATGTTAGCACAAATAGCGGTATCAAAATTTATAGATCACTTACCCTTTTATAGGCAAATACAGATATTTAAGCGACAAAGACTAAATATTAGTCCATCAACCATTGGAGGTTGGTTTAATGCCACATGCACTTTACTGGAACCCCTTTATGATACTCTTGAAAGACATGTATTACACAATAGCGAATACTTACAAGCAGATGAGTCTCCTATAGGAGTACAAGACTCTCATAAAAAGGGATCATTGCACCAGGGTTATATGTGGCTGTTTAGGAATCCGGAAAATAGTTTGGTTCTATTTGTTTATAATAAGGGGCGGAGCCGGGAAGCACCTGAAAAAGTATTAGAGAATTTTACAGGAACGCTTCAAACAGATGGATACAAAGTATATCAGGCATTAAACACTAAAGGAGATATTACCCTTTTGGGATGTATGGCGCATGCAAGACGCTATTTTGAAAAAGCATTGGATAATGACAAATCCAGATCAGAGCATGTACTTAAGCAAATACAAAGACTATATGCTATAGAGCGAAATGCAAAAGAAAGAGAGATTAACCACAATATGCTAAAGAGATATCGTCAGATATACGCTCTTCCTGTTATCAATGAAATAGAGATCCGACTGAAAGAAATGAGCTTTGAGGTTCTTCCTAAAAGTGCTATTGGAAAAGCCATTGCGTATACTTTGAATATTTATCCAAACTTAAAAAGATATATTGAAGATGGAAAATATGAGATTGACAACAACAATATTGAAAATGCTGTCAGACCTTTAGCGCTGGGTAGAAAAAACTATTTGTTTGCCGGCTCTCACCAATCTGCTCAACATGCGGCAATGATGTATTCTTTCTTCGCTTCCTGTAAAGCAAATAATGTTAACCCTTTTATTTGGCTCAATGATATCTTGAATCGATTGCCAGAATATAAAGCAAATAAAATTGAGGAGCTTCTTCCTCATAATTGGATGTAGTTAAAAATGTAAATCAAAAATCCAGTAGTGTACTTTGCCGTACGCTTACGTTTTGTTTTTAAAATAGCCATATCATCCGATACTTTTCTATCCAGTATTTTGGCATAATGCTGTGTGGTTTTTAAAGATTTATGACCTAACATTTTACTTACAGATTCAATTGGTACACCATTGGAAAGGGTTACTGTAGTGGCAAAAGTATGGCGAGCCAGGTGAAATGTTAGATTTTTATTGATCTTACATAGATCTGCTATTTCTTTTAGATAAGCATTCATCTTCTGATTGCTCAATACAGGTAGTAATTTGCCATTATTTATTTGATCAGGGTGTTTTTTATATTTCTCTATGATATCGTTGGCTGTTGGAAGGATAGGGATATTGCTCCTGGTATCTGTTTTTGTTCTTTTAAATGGTACTACCACTGATTTCTTGCCGCTTCTTTAAAAGTTGTATGCGAACACCTTTTGAAGGCAGAGGAAAACCAGAAGCTTTAAAATGAGATTTGCAAGGTTATTGGTCAAGGAGAATAACATCAGAACATCGGCTAGTTTATAAATATGAAAATGAAGAAATATTGATAGCAGCTTGTCGTTATCATTATGGAAAATAAAATCACTAAAATCACCTTGCTATTTCCATTATTCAATTACAAAAACTTGCACTAATTATTATTGCAAGTCTAGAGGATAGTAGATATGCCAGACAATAAAATTGATTTAATTTACTTATTCAAAATTATCATTATTTCCCTTTAGAATACAATAAGTAACAAAAGATCCTCCTTATTTCTAAAGAGGATCTTTTCATTAATTCTATTTTTTTTTAATTTTATATCTAATTCACTGGAACTTTTAATTCTATAGTTCCAGTATCTGAAACCTCACCAACAATTACATTAATTGTTCCTGATTCATAATTGATATAATTAATATGCTCAATCTTGATTTTATAATCTCCCGGATCAAGTCCTCGAATTATAAAATTACCATTTCCATCAGAAAATGTTCCTGCTTCTTCTACACCATCAATTGTATATGCACGAACCTTAGCTCCCTTTAAAGGAACTGGACCTACACCATCGCCTTCCATTGCTGGTCCAACTACTTTACCCTTAATTGAGCCTGAATTAACTTCAGCATTAACTCTAATTACTGGTTTCAATAAGTACTTACCTGAATTTCCTGCTTTAACAATTGATTTATCAACATCCCAATCAAGAATAAATGTATAAGAATAACCAGGTTCTAATTGTGTATTTAATTTAATTTTTAAACCGGATTGCTGAGCACTTGGTGTATCCAGGTGAACAGGATCAGATTTACCTTCAATTAGCAGTGTATTGTTATCTCCCAAAACCAAACGTACTTCTTTTAACATTCCTGAAGGAATAATTACATCTGATAATAATAGTTCTTCTCCTCCAATGAGCTCAGTTAGATCTACAATAATTGGTGTAAAATCATCTGGAGTAATACTCGTCCAACCACCTCCATTTTCAGGACTATTAATAAGAACATCTATAATTTCTATATTCACTTCTTCATAATCCCCTGGAACATCAACTAATTTCAATTGAACTCTTGCAGTATTATCAATGGTTTTGTCATTGTCATTACTGCAACTTTGAAATCCGAATAATGCAATCATAATTATTGCGATAAGTAATACATTTTTTTTCATAGCTTGAAAATTTAATTTGTTCATAATAATTTAATCTCAGAGGAGTAAATGTAATTGCAATTTCTAAAGCATTTCTAAAGGTGAGTTTTGATTGAATTGCAATATCAAATAGAACGCATTATTGTTACTTTTATTGCAATTGAAACATGTTGTTGGGTCTTTACTGGGTCTCTGCACTCCATATAAACAAAAGGATATAACGATTAGTTCTTGTTGATTACTTCTATAAAAACAACTTCCAAAACATAATTAAAT
>JAGGWH010000007.1 GCA_021157585.1 Bacteroidales bacterium
CCGAAATACTTCAAGATGGATGCTTTAAGTAAATTAGGATTTTTATCTACAGAAGTTCTTTTACAAAATCGTTCACTAACAGAAATCTATAAATCGGAGAAAATAGGAATTATTGTGGGGAACTCTGCCTCAACTTATATTATGGATTCAAAACATCAGGCAAGCTTAGATGATAAAGAATCTTATTTTCCAAGTCCGGCAAATTTCGTTTACACTTTACCAAATATTATGACAGGCGAAATTTGTATCCGACATAAATTCAAAGGAGAAAATGCCGTATTTATAAGCGAAGAATTCGATACTGAATTTATTTATAAATACACAAATAAATTACTTATTGATAATAAATTAGATGCTACTATCGTTGGCTATGTGAATATTGATAATGATGATTATGAGGCATTTTTAATGCTTGTTGAGAATAAAGAAGGAGAAATATTTGACTTAAATACACTTAAAGAAACATACACAAAATACAAATTATTAACATGGATAAATTAATTCAAGAATTAAAAAAAGAAATTATAGAAGCCCTTAATTTGGAAGATATGGAGCCGGATGATATTGATGCCGATGAAGCTTTATTTGGTGATGGCTTAGGACTTGATTCTATTGATGCTCTGGAACTTATCGTTTTACTCGAAAAAAACTACGGAATAAAGATTGAGAATCCAAAAGATGGAAAAACAATCTTTCACTCCGTTAAAACAATGGCCAATTATATTCAATCTCGACAAAAATAAATAGAACTTATGGTAGATAGGATTGCAATTACCGGTATAGGTGTTGTTTCGGCACTTGGACTTAATGTAGAACAAAATTTTGATGCTTTACTTAAAAGTCAATCCGGGATTAAAGCAATTCGTATCCTTAATACCATCCATAAGGGAGAATTACCGGTTGGTGAAATTCCCTTTACCGATGAGGAATTGACTCAGAAACTTGGATTTACTTTCAACAAAGGTTGGAGTAGAACGAGTTTAATTGGATTACTTGCTGCACGCGAAGCTTGGAATCAGGCTAAACTTTCTAAGGACTATAAAAGTAAAAAAGGACTCGTATCGGCTACCACAGTCGCAGGAATGCGAAAGAGCGAAGAGTTTTATTGCGATTTTATTAAGAATGGGACAGGGGAAGACTTTATCAGTACTCACGATGCCGGCGATAGCACCGAAAAAATTGCAGATGATTTAGGAATAAAAGATTACCTGACAACTATTTCTACAGCTTGTTCGTCTTCAACTAATTCCATTATGCTTGGGGCTCGCTTACTTAAGAATAGGGTTCTTGATAAAGTCTTGGTAGGTGGCATGGATTCTCTCACAAAATTCACTCTTAACGGCTTTAATAGTTTAATGATTTTAGACAAACAAAATTGTCGTTCTTTCGATGATAATAGAGCCGGATTAAATCTTGGTGAAGGGGCTGCATTTTTAGTTTTAGAAAGAGAATCGGAGGTGGACGACAAAGCAATCCTGGGCTATGTTGTGGGCTACGCAAATGCCAACGATGCTTATCATCAAACAGCATCTTCGCCGGAAGGGAAAGGTGCTGCTTTAGCAATGAGTAAAGCACTGAAAATGGCAAAACTAAAAGCCGAGGATATTGATTATATCAATGCTCACGGAACAGCAACTCTGAATAATGATTTATCTGAAGGTCTTGCTATAGAAGAAGTTTTTGGTAAAAAATTGCCAAAAATAAGTTCTACAAAACCTTTTACAGGTCACACACTTGGAGCAGCCGGAGTTATTGAATCGGTTTTTTCTATATTAGCTTTAAAACATCAGCTTATTTATCCCAATTTAAACTTTAAAACACAAATGAAAGAATTGAATTTCAGTCCGGAAACAGAACTTCTCCGAAATTTAAAACTAAATTTTGTTTTGTCCAATTCATTTGGTTTTGGCGGTAATAACTCTTCTATTATTTTTGGAAAGCATTAATATGGCAATATACATCAATGGCATAGGTTCAATTTCTCCACAAGAGACAAAAGATAATTCTACTTTCCTAAGTAATATTATTGAATATACAAACGCTTTTTTGCCAATTCTTGAACCACCATATAAAGAATATATTCCACCTAAGAATTTACGCCGAATGAGTAAAATTATTCGGAATAGCATTGTAGCTGCACACATTTCTATGAAGGATAGTAATTTGGAAATGCCCGATGCTATAATTACCGGAACAGGTTTAGGTTGTGCGTTGGATACTGAAAAATTCTTATCAAATATGACTGAGAATAAAGAAACTTTTCTCACTCCAACCAGTTTTATTCAATCTACTCATAACACCATTGGCGGAAGTATTGCTCTTGGTTTGGCTTGCCATAATTACAATATGACTTATGTGCATAGGGGATTTTCTTTTGAAACAGCTTTGCACGATGCTAAAATGATGCTTGATGATGGTGAAATAGAAAATGCTTTGGTTGGTGGTTTTGATGAGATGACCGATAAACATATAATTTTACTAAAATCTATTTGGAGTCATCAAAAGGATGGGGTTTCTAATTTACAGCTAAGAAATCCTGAAGAAGATGGAACAATAATAGGACAGGGGAGCAACTTTTTTGTCTTAGAAAAAGAAAAAAAATTATCGTCATACGCCAAATTGCTCGACCTAAAGTTTTTTTACAAACCCGATTCTGTTATTGAAATAATAGAGGAGTTTCTGAAAAATAATAAGCTAAATACAAAAGATATCGACCTTGTAATTATGGGTTATAATGGAATTTCATCAGAAACAGAAGTCTATGATGCGGTGAGTGATCATCTTTTTCCTAAAACAACAATTGCTTGGTTTAAACATTTATGTGGTGAGTTTTATACTGCTTCAGCTTTTGGAACTTGGATGGCAGCTCAAATACTTCAAAAACAATATATTCCAAAAAGTGTTATTTATAAAGGAGGAACGCCTACTAAACTTCATAATATACTGCTTTACAATCAGTTCCAAAAGAACGAACATAGTTTAATATTGTTTTCACAATGTTAAATTACAAGAACATAAATTGGCTTTTATTAATTAGCGAATTAATAATATTATTGTTAGTTAACCTTCGCTTAATCAATCCTTTATACCTTATTTTACCTTTTTTAATTTATCCGTTATTTCTAGCTTACGGTTCAGCCTTTATAAAAGCCGATTTCTACTTCAAATCGTTAAAAAAACTATCTAATAATAGAGCTGTTTTATTAACTTTTGATGACGGTCCCAATCCTGAAATTACGCCTCAAATACTTAATCTTTTAGATGAATATGATAAAAAAGCCGTATTCTTTTTAATAGGTGAAAAAGCAAAAAAATATCCCGAATTAGTAAGAGAAATTTATCAGAGAGGTCATATTATAGCTAATCATTCTTTTACTCATGAAAAATGGTTTGATCTACGCTCCAACTCAGTGATGACAAGAGAATTGAATCAAACTTCTACTATATTGGAAGATATTATTGGAGAAAAAATAGTTTACTTTCGTCCACCATACGGTGTTACTAATCCAAATTTAAAAAAAGCTTTAAAAAACACTAAACTTAAAAGTATTGCATGGTCATTCCGGAGTTTTGATACCGGAAAGCAAAGTGCAAAAGAAATAAGCCAAAGAATAAGAAATAAAGTTAGGGGAGGAGATATTTTACTTTTTCACGACAATAGAGAAAAATCTGTTGAAACGCTGAAAATAAGTATGCCTTATTTAAGTACTTTTGAACAAGGAGATATTAAAAATGAAATTTTTTATTAAGAGCCTTTTTATAGTATTATTTCTGATAGTGGTTGAAAGTTCAAATGCACAAAATGCTTCTATTATCGTCGAATTAAAAAATATAGAAAATCTTAGGGGAAACTTACTTATTTCACTTACCAATGATTCTCTTCAATTTGCAAATTTTAATATAAACACAAAATGTAAGCTGAGAAAAATTGCCGTTAAATCTTCAAATGAAACACTAATTTTCAAGAACTTAAACTCCGGATGGTATGCCATTGCAGTGTTTCAGGATTTAAATGGAAATGATTCGCTTGATATTAGAAAATTTAAAATTCCGGCAGAACCTTTTGGTTTTTCAAATAATGCTTTAGCTAGATTTAGACCTCCTTGGTTTAAAGACGCTCGTTTTTATGTTGATAAGAACAAAACAACTAAGCAAGAAATTATATTGGTCAATCGAAAACCAAGAAAAATTAAATCTGATACTTTAAGAAATGAAAAATAATATCTTTTATATAACTATACTTTTCTTTTTAATTCCTACACTTGCTATGAGTCAGGACAGGAAAGAAATTAGTAAAGAAGAGCAGTCTGAAATTAGTGCTACTTTAAATGCTTTTACTCGAAATATCTCAAGTATCCAAGCCAATTTTGTTCAGGAAAAGGTTTTTAGTTTTATGGAAGATAAACTTATAGCTCAAGGTTTGTTTTTGTTTGTCAGCCCCGATAAAATTCGTTGGGAATACCAAAAACCCTATCCTTACATTATTATTATGAGTGATGGTAAGATGCAGGTAAACGATGAGGGTGATATGTATTCGATGGATATGCGTTCAAATCAGCTTTTTCAGCAAATGAACACTTTAATAACTAAAAGTATAAAAGGGGAATTACTTTCAGAAAGTATGGATTATGATCAAACTTTTTATAAAGATGATCAATATTATATTGTAAGCTTTTCACCAAAAAATCCTCAATTAAGAAACTATTTATCAGCCATAGAAATTTACTTCTCTAAGGAAAACGGTCAGGTTTTAGCATTAAAAATGATAGAAGCCGCCGGAGACTATACTTTCATAAAATTTTACAAACGTATTGAAAATATGGATATTAACCCTGATTACTTTAAGCTTTTCTACAAGCAATAAAAACCATGTAAAACAATATTAAAATTTCTTACATTTGCCTCTTATTTTTTAAATTAATTGCATCTATAAATGAAAAAGCTATTACTACTCTTTATCAATCTCTTATTTGTCAGTTTAATCTATGCTCAAATACCTACGGGCTATTATGATAATGCACAAGGGCAAAGTGGAGCACAACTCAAAACCACACTCTATAACATAATTAAAAATCATAGTGCACAATCATACACTCCGGGAGTATGGAATGCTTTTTATACAACAGATAAAAAGGCAAACGGAAAAGTATGGGATATGTATAGCGATGTTCCGGGAGGTACTCCTGCTTATGAATGGACTTTTGGAACCAATCAATGTGGTTCTTATACAGGCGAAGGTAGTTGTTACAACCGTGAGCATAGCTTTCCAAAAAGTTGGTTTTATGAAGACGCACCTATGGTTACCGATTTATTTCATATTTACCCGACAGATGGTTACGTAAACGGAAAACGTAGTAACTATCCTTTTGGTGAAGTTAGTGATCCTTCCTGGACATCTACTAATGGTTCTAAATTAGGTTCAAACAGTACAGCCGGATATTCAGGAACTGTTTTTGAACCCATTGATGAGTATAAAGGCGATTTTGCTCGTACTTATTTTTATATGGCAACACGTTATGAAGATGTTATTAGTAGCTGGAGCAGTGTAGTATTAGACGGGTCTACTTATCCTGTTTATGAAGAATGGCATCTTGATTTATTAATCAAATGGCACGAACAAGACCCTGTTAGTCAGAAAGAAACAGACAGGAATAATGCTGTTTATGACATCCAGCATAATCGTAATCCCTTTATCGATCACCCTGAATATGTTGCTGCTGTGTGGGGAACTGCTACAACAGCACCAAATATCGGAAATATATACAACCAGCCATTACAGCCTTCAGCTAGCGAAGCAGTTACAATTTATGCTACAATTACTGACGGAGGAACAATTACCGGCGCGACATTAAATTGGGGTTTATCAAGTGGTTCCTTAACAAATCAAGAAGTAATGCAAGCCAATGGCGATGTTTATTCTGCAGATATTTCTGCTCAGTCAGCCGGAATTACGGTTTATTATTCAATATCAGCTACTGATAACGATACAGAAACAAGTTCCTCATCAGAATATAGTTATACTGTTGCAGCACCTGCCGGAGTAACATTATTACCTATTAACGAAGATTTTGAAAATGGAGACCTAGGGATTTTTTCAAGTATAAATGTTGTTGGAAATGATCAATCGTGGATACGTTATACATATAGCGGAACGGGAAATTCTTATGCTAAAATGTCGGGATGGAATGGAAGTGGAGCAACACCAAACGAAGATTGGTTAGTAACTCCTCAAATAGATTTTGATTCATATATCAATGAATCATTGTCTTTTAAAACATCAATGAATTATGTTGATGCAACAACAACTTTCCAAATACTTTATTCCGATAACTATTCCGGTTCAGGAGATCCTAATTTAGCTGATTGGACTGATTTGTCTGATCAGGCCTATTTTTCAACAGGAGACTATACTTGGGTTGAATCCGGTACTATTGATTTATCTTCCATTACAGGAAACGAAATAACTTTTGCCTTTAAATATACTTGCGGAACAGAGTCTGAAACTTGGCAGTTAGATGATATAAATATCACAGGAACAGCTGTTGGTGTCGGTATTGAGGATGATATAGCATTTCAATCTATTTCTGTTTATCCAAATCCTGCAAAAGAATGGATTCAATTAAAAGGAACTGTTTCTCTTAATTCTAAATTAGTAATCTATAATTATCTTGGACAAGTAGAATTAGAACAAAACGTAAACAGTAACGACAAACTAAATATTAGTTTCTTAAATTCAGGAATTTATATTTTGCAAATAAAAGATATGGACTCAGATATTCAAAATTTCAAATTGATTATTCAATAAAATAAGAATTAGAGGACTTAAAAAAAGCCTGTTCCGAAATATTCGGAACAGGCTTTTTTGTGAGTTATTTTTTCTTAGATCGAGGTTTAGTAATCTTAACTTTTAGAAGATCAGTCTTTTTATCAAAATCAACCTTAATTAAGTCACCCTCAGACAATTTAGTATTTATAATCTCTTCTGCTAATTCATCTTCTATATATTTCTGAATAGCACGTTTTAGTGGTCTGGCTCCGAAATGGGGATCCCAGCCTTTTTCCAGTAGAAAATCCTTGGCTTTTTCGGTTACTTTAATCTTATAACCCATTTGTCCAATACGAGAGTACAAACCTTGTAGTTCAATATCAATGATTTTATGAATATCATCACGTTCAAGACTTTCAAAAATAATAACATCATCAATCCTATTCAGAAATTCCGGTGCAAAAGCACGTTTAAGAGCATTTTCAATCACTCCTGCAGTGTTTGCGGCTCTTCCTTTTGCTTTTGTTGAAGTATTGAAGCCAACACCACTACCAAAATCTTTTAACTGACGAGAGCCTATATTGGAAGTCATTATAACAATGGTATTTTTAAAATCCACTCTACGTCCAAAACTATCGGTTAACTGTCCATCATCTAAAACCTGAAGAAGTAAGTGAAAAATATCTGGATGTGCTTTTTCTATTTCATCCAAAAGGATAATAGAGTAGGGCTTACGTCTTACTTTTTCTGTTAACTGACCACCTTCTTCGTAACCAACGTAACCCGGAGGAGCTCCAACCAATCGAGAAACAGCAAATTTCTCCATATACTCACTCATATCAATACGAATTAAAGTATCGGCAGAGTCAAACATATTTTGGGCTAACATCTTAGCTAAATATGTTTTACCAACGCCTGTAGGACCCAAGAAAATAAATGTACCTATGGGTTTATTTGGATCTTTTAATCCGGCACGATTCCTACGAATTGCTTTTACTACCTTTTTTATTGCATTATCTTGCCCAATAACAGAAGCCCTTAAATCGTCTTCCATACTTATTAACTTATCGGTTTCATTTTGAGCAATACGCTGAACGGGAATCCCTGTCATCATTGCAACAACCTGAGCCACTTCTTCTTCACCAACAATTTCGCGATTAATCTTTGAGTTTTCTTCCCATTCACGTTTAGATATAGCTAACTCCTCACTTAATTTTCTTTCGCTATCGCGAAGTTCAGCTGCCAATTCAAATTTTTGTTTTCCTATAGCCTCTTTTTTCTTTGATTTAACAAGTTCGATATTATTTTCTATTTCAATAATATTTTGTGGAACATTCATATGTGTAATATGAACACGAGCACCTGCTTCGTCTAAAGCATCAATAGCCTTATCCGGTAAAAACCTATCACTCATATATCTGTTTGTAAGCGAAACGCAAGCTTTTAAAGCATCGTCGGTATACTTTACCAAATGATGGTCTTCATAACGATCTTTGATATTTTGTAAAATCGTTATTGTTTCTTCAGGATTAGTTGCTTCAACCATTATCTTCTGAAACCTTCGTTCTAAAGCTCCGTCTTTCTCTATATGTGTTCTGTATTCATCTAATGTAGTTGCACCAATACATTGAATCTCACCACGCGCAAGCGCAGGCTTAAACATATTAGATGCATCCAAAGAACCCGAAGCATTACCGGCACCAACAATAGTATGTATTTCGTCTATAAATAGAATTATTTCGGGATGTTTTTCCAGTTCGTTTAAAATAGCTTTCATCCGCTCTTCAAACTGACCACGATATTTAGTTCCGGCAACAATAGATGCCAAATCTAAGGTAAAAACACGTTTACCAAAAAGAGCTCTGGATACTTTTCTATTTACAATTCGTGAAGCCAAGCCTTCTGCTATTGCCGATTTACCAACACCGGGTTCGCCAATTAAAATTGGGTTATTCTTTTTTCTTCTACTTAATATTTGAGCAATACGCTCTAATTCTTTTTCGCGTCCAACAATAGGATCCAAACGATTTTCTTCTGCCTGACGTGTTAAATCACGACCAAAATTATCCAAGACAGGAGTGGAAGATTTCATTTCATCGGCTTTCTTAGACGATGATTTAGGGTTCTCCTTTCTATATTCGGGCTTATCAAGAGGCTCATCTTCAATCTCACTCGTAAAAAACTCAGGAGATTTATCTTCTGTTTTTGAAGAATTATAAAACTGAGCCAGCTCACTATACGCTTTTTTATAATCTAAGCCATTACTTTCTAATAAATGAGTGACTATATTATCTTGATTTTTTAATATTGCAAGCAAGAGATGTTCTGTTCCTACTAATTCGCTTTTAAAGAGTTTCGCTTCCAAATAAGTTAATTTTATTGTTCGCTCTGCCAACCTTACAAAGGGAATACCCTCTTGCGGAGGTATTAATCTATCTGTATTTTTTATCGACTTTTCAATTATACTTTTTATTTTATTTAAATCTATGCCCATTTCGGACATTAAATGAAAAGCAATACCTTTTCCTTCTCTTAGTATTCCAAGAAACAGATGTTCAACTCCAATAGACTCATTTCCAAGTTTTATGGCTTCTTCACGACTAAAGGAAAGGACATCGCGAACACGTTGTGAGAATTTAGCTTCCATACTTTATTTTTGTATAAATTTTTATTAGTTCAAATCTAAGCACAAAAATAGTGGTAATTCTTTTGCGGACTACATTTTTTCAACATAAACTTGTTAAAATTATCCTTATTTACCATATCAAAAACCATATTTTTTCAATAATAAATCGTATCTTCGCACCCTATTTTCCTATGCTAATTTCGGCATAGAAAATCGCCTTTTAAAGCCTACTTAAACGGTAAGTTAAACGGTGAAATAACTAATTTTAAATACTATGAGTGAAGGAGAAAGAATAGTTAAGGTAAACATTGCCAATCAAATGAAATCGGCTTATATCGATTACGCTATGTCTGTAATTGTTTCACGTGCTTTACCCGACGTACGAGATGGCTTAAAACCTGTCCACAGACGAGTTCTTTTTGGTATGTTGGATTTAGGAGTACTTTCAAATAAGAGTTATAAAAAGTCTGCTAGAATTGTTGGAGAAGTATTAGGTAAGTACCATCCACATGGCGACTCCTCAGTATATGATGCTATGGTACGTATGGCGCAAGAATGGTCATTACGTTATCCACTTGTTGATGGACAAGGAAACTTTGGTAGTGTCGATGGTGATAGTCCTGCTGCTATGCGTTATACCGAAGCTCGTTTACGTAAGATTTCAGAGGAATCTCTCGTAGATATTGAAAAAAATACTGTCGATTTTCAAAATAACTTTGATGATAGCCTTAAAGAGCCTACTGTTTTACCAACACGTATCCCTAATTTATTAGTAAATGGAGCATCGGGTATTGCTGTTGGTATGGCTACCAATATGGCACCTCATAATCTTAGCGAAGTTATTGATGGTATCTTGGCTTATATAAAAAATAACGACATTACTATTAGTGAACTTATGCAATATGTTAAAGCTCCCGATTTTCCAACAGGAGGTATAATATATGGTTACGATGGAGTTATTGAAGCTTTTAAAACCGGAAGAGGAAGAATAGTAATGCGTGGCGAAACTAATCTGGAAGAAATTAGACCGGGTAAAGAAGCGATTATAGCAACTAGCATCCCATATCAAGTTAATAAATCGGAGATGGTTAAGAAAATTGCCGATTTAGTTAACGATAAAAAAATTCTTGGAATATCCGATATTCGAGATGAAAGTGATCGTAATGGTATGCGTATTGTTTTTGAATTGAAAAGAGATGCTAATACTAATGTGGTACTGAATAAGTTATATCAATATTCGGCACTTCAAACATCTTTTAGCATTAACAATATTGCTCTTGTTCACGGACGTCCTATGATGTTGAATCTAAAAGATATGATTCATCATTTTGTAGAGCATCGTCACGATGTGGTTATCCGTAGAACTCAATACGAATTAGATCAAGCAGAAAAAAGAGCTCATATTTTAGAAGGATTAATTATTGCTTCCGATAATATTGATGAGGTGATTAAAATTATTAGAGCTTCTAAAAATGCTGATGATGCACGAACTAAATTAATAGAACGTTTTAACCTTTCCGATATTCAATCTCGAGCTATTGTAGATATGCGCCTACGCCATTTAACAGGCTTAGAACAGGATAAATTGCGTGCTGAATATGATGAGATTATTAAACTTATCACTCATTTAAAAGATATCCTTGCCAATATTGAGATTCGAATGGAAATTATTACTCAAGAACTTATTGAGATTAAAGAAAAATACGGAGACGAACGTAGAAGCAAGATAGAATATTCAGCTGCTGATTTCCGCATAGAAGATACTATTCCTGATGAAGAAGTAGTTATTACTATTTCTCATGCCGGCTATATTAAACGTACTGTTCTGACTGATTATCGTGTTCAAAATAGGGGCGGGCGCGGTGCAAAAGGTTCTTCTGTTGGAAAAAACGAAGATTTTCTTGAGCATTTATTTGTAGCAAGTATGCACGATTATATGCTATTGTTTACAGAGCAAGGTCGTGTATTCTGGCTTCGTGTATTTGAAATTCCCGAAGGAAGCAGAACAACAAAAGGCAGGGCTATTCAGAATATTATTAATATCCCTACAGATGACAATGTAAAAGCTTACCTTAATGTTAAGGATATCAAGAATGAAGAGTATGTTAAAAATAATTTTATCATTCTAGCAACAAAAAAGGGAATTATCAAAAAAACATCTTTGGAAGCATACAGCCGTCCACGTGTTAATGGCATAAATGCTATTACAATTAAAGAGTTTGATACCTTATTGGAAGCTCGTTTGACAAATGGCAAAAATGAAGTTATTATTGCAAGTAAAGCGGGACGAGCAATTCGTTTTAACGAAAAACTTGTACGTGCAATGGGACGAAATGCTGCTGGTGTAAGAGGAATAAAATTACAAAACGAAAAGGATGAAGTTATCGGAATGATTTGTTTAGATCGCCCTGATTTCGATATCTTAGTTGTTTCTGAAAATGGTTACGGAAAACGTTCTAAACTAGACGACTATCGCGAAACAAATAGAGGAGGAAAAGGAGTTAAAACACTAAATATTACAGAAAAAACAGGTAATGTTATTGCCATTAAAAATGTTACCGACTTAGATGATTTAATGATTATTAACAAATCGGGAATTTTAATTAGAATGGCTGTTGGAGGTGAACATAATGCAATTCGCGTTATGGGTCGTAATACACAAGGTGTCAGACTAATAAAGATATCTGAAGGCGATTCTATTGCTTCAGTTGCTAAGGTAGAGCAGTTTCAGGCTGATGAGGATGAAGAAAATAACAAAAAAGATGATGGCACAATAATTGAAGATACAGAGTCTACTAATGACTCCGAAACGGACGAAAATACAATAATTTAAAAAATAAAGAAGAAATAATTAATTTATACAAGATGAAAAAGATTACAGTTTTATTAGTATTTATATTTTCAATCTCATTGATTGCAAATGCTCAAAATAGTAAAAGAAATGCGGCTAAATCCAAACTTAATGCGGGCGATTTGGTAAAAGCTAAAGAATTAATAGATTTAGCTGTAAATCACGAAAAAACTAAAAATGATACCAAAACTTGGTTATATTATGGTCAGATTTATGCCCAAATAGGTGCAAATACAGATGAAGCTATTAAAAGCTTGGACACAAATGCATTAGAGAAGTCTTTAGAAGCTTATAAAAAAGCAAGTAAATTAGACGAAAAAAATACTTTATATCTTGATTTATCAACTAATGTACTTCAGCTGGCAAATACTTTTTACGCAAATGGCGTTGCTGCTTACGAAGCAAATTCTTTTGAAAAAGCAATAGATCTATTTGACAAAGCAACTTATACTAACGAAGTTATTGATATTATCGATACTCTAACAATCTATGCTTCAGCATTATCAGCTTCAAGTGGAGAAATAAACGATATAGCTAAAGAAAGATATGCTCAACTAATTGAAATGGGATATAATAAGGCAAACATTTACAGTGAACTTGCTAATGTTTATAAAAAAGAAGAAAATTTTGAAAAGGCAGAAGAAGTTCTTAGAATGGGCCGTGAAAAATTCCCTAATGATAATACTATTCTTATTGCAGAGATTAACATTTTGTTAGGGCAGGGTAGATTTGATGAAGTTATTAGTAAATTGAAAAAATCTATAGAACTAGAGCCTGAGAATGCCAGTCTATATTTAGCTCTTGCAGATTCTTATAAAGAAGTAAAAGATAGTGATAATGCCGTTTTTTATTACAAAAAAGCATTAGAAATTAATCCCGATTACTTTTTAGCATTATATAATTTAGGACATATTTATTATACCGTTGCTTTTGATTTATATATAGAAGCTAATGAGCTATCGTTTGACGAAACTGATAAATATAATGAATTAATGGAAAAAGCCAATATATCTTTCTTAGAAGGATTACCATATTTTGAACGTGCATATGCTATTAATCCAGAAGATGGCGATGTTTTAAAAGCCTTGCGTCAAATTTACACATCTACTAAGCAGATGGATAAGCTTAAAGAATTAAATAATTAATAAGATACTTTTGATTATAGGGGATAGATAAATTCTATCTCCTTTCTTTTTAAATAATCTATTTAACATAATATTAATTATGAGGCATTTAGTAGCAAAGTCCGTAATACGAAGTATTTTACATAAAATCAGATATAGGACGCTTTTCGAGTTCTATATCGTTAGATTTTATGTAAAGGAATTTGCGCCTCGTTTTATGAAGTCCATAATACGAAGTATTCTACATAATCAGATATAGGACGCTTTTCGAGTTCTATATCGTTAGATTTTATGTAAAGGAATTTGCGCCTCGTTTTATGAAACCCGTAATACGCACGCAGTATTTTTCAAATCAAATATAGAACGCCCACGCATTCTATATCGTTAGATTTTATGTTAAGGAATTTGCGCCTTGTATTATGAAGCCCGTAATACGCGCGCAGTATTTTTCAAAAAGAATTTTTAAACGATTCTCAGCGATTCTCAGCGATTCTATATTATCTGGTTTTCTGAACAACAATCCAATCATAATTAATCTTTCTTTTCAAATAGTCTTTTAAAGACTCCAATCCAATTTCCTTTCTTCGCTGATCTACATACTCCGGATCAACAATTGGAAATGGTTCTAGGTTTCTATTTTCATCATAACGAAATTGCATCCCGTAAATCTGA
>JAGGWH010000008.1 GCA_021157585.1 Bacteroidales bacterium
ATATTTAGTTTAGCGAAAAACTTTCATTTCAATCTCTCCAATTGAAATTTGACCACTATATCTTTCAAATATAATAATTATTTACATCTTCTTCTCATTTAAAAGATTGTAGATACTCGACTTACCAATATCTAATTTCTCTGCAACTACCCTAACTTTGTTATCATATTTTTTAAGAAAGTACCATACAATCTTATTATAATACTCTTTCATTGTAAGTTCGGTAGAAAAAATATCTTCTACAGCTCCCAAAGAACTAAAGTTAATATCTGCTTCAGAAATCTCATCACTATTAGATAAAACCGTTGCCAACTCTATTACCGATTTAAGTTCTCTAACATTACCGGGGAAATGATAACTTTTTAGTTTCTCTTGAGCTTTTAGACTTAAACTTTTTGGAGGCAGGCTATTCTCCTCACAAAAATTATTAATAAAATAACGAGCAAGAATCAATACATCTCCTTCTCTTTCACGCAAGGGTGGAATATGTATAGGCAAGCCCAATAAGCGATAGTAAAGGTCCTCACGGAAGTTTCCAACTCTTACCTGATCTGCCAAATTCTTATGTGTCGCAATAATTAAACGAGTATTTATTTTTATAACGGTGTTTCCGCCTACCCGTGTCAGCTCATTTTCTTGAAGTACACGTAAAATTTTACTTTGCATATTCAAATCCATATCCCCTATTTCATCTAAAAACAAAGTTCCTCTATCAGCCTCTTCAAATTTTCCTATTTTGCGGGAATTAGCTCCGGTAAATGCTCCCTTCTCATAACCAAATAACTCACTTTCAATCAATTCGGAGGGGATAGCAGAAACGTTAACAGCTATAAACGGACCATTTGTACGATCAGAATTATAATGTATAGCCTTAGCTACCAAATCTTTACCAGTACCGGTTTCTCCGGTTACAGAAACATTAATATTGGTTTTGGTGGCTTTCTCAATCAAAGCAAAAACATTTTTAAGCGAGCTGCTATTTCCAATTAATAAATTACCTGTCTGAAATTTCTTACTTACTTCAGCTTCTAACCTATCAATTTTTTTTTCGTAACTGCTAATCTTTTTAACCTTTTCCATGGCCATCCACAAGCGATCTTTCAAGTCAGGATCCTTAACGATATAATCGAAAGCTCCTTCTTTTAAAAGACTTACAGCAACACGAATATCGCTTTGAGCAGAAATAATTATAACTGGAAAATTTTTATTGAAATTATGAAAACTTTGCATTACTTCCATCCCATTCATTCCCGGAAGGTTATAATCCAAAATAATTAAATCTGGATTCTTATATCGCTGTGCAAGAGCCTCTTTACCGTTTGTAAAAAGGCTGACCTCATTTTCTGGGTTAAGTGAAAGATAATAGAGGATGGATTTCCCAAAAATCACATCGTCTTCAACAATAAATATTTTCAAAATATGGACAGTTTTTCCAACAAATATACGATTTCAAGCAAATTATCAAAAAATTGATACGATTAAATTACAAATAATGCTAAAAATAAAAAACAAATTATAAAAGGATTAGTAAATTTGCCCTAAAATAACTAAACATGAACAAACAATATAAATATTACTGGATAAGCCTTATAGCTGTTCTAATCTGCCTTTCTCCTATTTTACAAGCTCAAAATTTTCAAAAAGTTAGCATTGGATTTTATAATTTAGAAAATCTTTTTGACACTATTGACACTCCGGAAGTAAGAGACTCTGAATTTACCCCTTTGGCTGCTAAAAAATGGAATTCTCAAAAATATTACGAGAAACTAGATAATATGGCTAAAGTTATTTCAAAAATAGCTATCGATAAAACTCCCGAAGGAGTGGCTATTCTTGGAATTTGCGAAGTAGAAAATAAAGAAGTTGTTGAAGATTTAGTCCATCGTCCGGCACTAAAAAATCGTAATTATAAAATTGCACATATCAATTCTCCCGACAAACGTGGAATAGACGTTGCCTTAATTTATCAAGCTTCTATGTTTGAACTGGAAAGCGCTTTGGCTTTTCCTTTAAAAATAGAAGGCAGACTCGATTTTTATTCTCGCGATCAACTACTGGTTAGCGGAAAACTATTAGGTGAAAAAATTCATATTTTAGTTAATCATTGGCCAAGCAGAAGTGGCGGCGAAGAACGCTCAATGCCTCTACGTAATGCAGCCGGAGATTTAAGCAGATCAATCGTAAACTTTATTTTAAGTCTTGATTCTGATGCTAAAATCATTATTATGGGCGACTTGAACGACGATCCGCATAACACCAGTGTTGTAGAACATCTAAAAGCTACAAGCGACAAAAACCTACTATCAAAAGGCTATTTATATGATCCTTTTGCTTTGATTCATAAACCAGATAGTTTTGGCTCATTAGCTTATCGCGGAAAATGGAATCTGTTCGATCAGATTATTATTACACCTAGTCTGATAAAAGCCAAGCGCAAAAAATGGCATTTTAAAGAAGCTTTTGTTTTTAATGCTGACTTTCTGAAAAACCAAGAAGGGAAATATAAAGGTTTTCCTTTTCGTACTTTTGCAGGAAACAGATATTTAGGCGGTTATAGCGATCATCTTCCTACTTATATTATCTTGGAAAGATAAACTTATAAGCGATGAATTCTACACATTAAAACGAATATTTAGAATATCTCCGTCCTGAACTTGGTAGTTCTTGCCTTCGATAAAGAGTTTTCCCTTATCACGACAAGCGGCTTCAGAACCAAGACTAACAAAATCGTCGTAATGCATTACTTCGGCGCGGATAAATCCACGTTCTAAATCGCTATGTATAACACCGGCAGCCTCAGGAGCTTTCATACCTTTTTTTATAGTCCAAGCACGATTTTCTTTATCACCTACGGTAAAGAATGATTGAAGATTTAATAAATCGTAAGCTGCTCTAACAAGCTTATCAACGCCAGGCTCTTCCAAACCGGCATCCGACAAAAACTCTTTTCTATCATCAGCATCATCTAATTCGGCAATTTCAGCCTCAAGAGCTCCTGCAATAACAATAATCTGTGGGTTTTCATCTTCTATTCCTTCTTTCAAAGCAGACACATAATTATTCCCAGAAACGGCCGAATCATCATCTACATTACATACGTAAAGCATTGGTTTATCGGTAAGTAAATACATATCGCTAATTAAGCTTTTTTTGTCATCTTCACTAACTTCAAAATCGCGGACATTACGCATATCTTCTAAATGCGCTTTCAGTCTGCTCAAGACTTCAATAGCATATTTGGCACTCTTATCTCCTGTACGAGCAAGTTTTTCCATACGTTGAAGTTTACGTTCTACCAAATCTAAATCGCGCAACTGCAACTCAAAATCTACTATCTCTTTATCTCTTAACGGATCAACCGATCCTTCAATATGAGGCAAATTTTCATCATCGAAACAACGTAAGACATGAATTAAGGCATTAGTTTGCTGAATATCGGCTAAAAACTTATTACCAACGCCTTCGCCTTGACTGGCACCTTTAGTGAGGCCAGGAATATCAACAAAATCAATAGTAGCCGTTACCACACGCTTTGCTGAAACTAACTTATCTATCACAGCTAAACGAGGATCGATTACATTAACCATTCCCACATTTGATTTATTAGTTGAAAAAGCGAAATTTGAGATTTCTGCCTTTGTATTTGAAACGCAATTAAAAATAGTTGTCTTTCCTATATTCGACAAGCCAATAATACCACAGGTTAAAGCCATTTTATATTAAATTTAAAAAACCGAAGAAATAGATTTAATCTCTTCAGGAAAATTTGCGCAAAGATAGTTTATTTGATTTGTTCTTAGCAAGAAATACGCTTAATTGATTTAGCCAAGATAAAATTTCTCAGGATGACGAGCTACTTTATCTTTATAAAAACTCATAATTACCTTAATATCGCTATCCCAATTGCCTGTAGGATAAAATACTCCTCCTACTCCTACTGTTTTAGATTCAAAATTAATGTAGCCCAAAACTATGGGTACATTTGCGCCCATAGCCATAGAGTAAAAACCCTTTCGCCAACGCTTAGTCAAACTTCTTGTCCCTTCGGGTGCAATAGTGAGCAATAATTCATCACGTTTTTTAAATTCCTCTATCATTTGATCTGTAAGCTTGACTTTTAAATTCTTATGAACAGGGATTGCTCCTAAAGCTCTTAAGAGAACTCCTAAAGGAAAGAAAAAGTAACTTCCCTTTATCATAAATTTAACACTCCTTCCTATGCTACTGTAGTATAATCGACCGATAATAAAATCCCAAGTTGAAGTGTGTGGAGCAGCTACAACAACATATTTCTTCCCTTCAGGAAAATTTCCATCTACCTTCCATCCAATTAGTTTAAGAATTAGTTTACTTAAAAATTTTATCATCTTTTTTGCTTTGCATCGGCAAAAATAGAAAAAAATAAATATAATGCCAGTAAGGATGAAATATTATAATCTATTGATTATAATATAATTACATAATTGTAACTAATTTGAAACCGAAGAAAAGAAATTATTTTCAATTTGTTCTTTTAATTCTAATTGCTGCTTTTCAAGAGCGGAAATTACTTTTAAAAATGAAATAGAAGTAGAATTATAAGCTTTTAATGAAACTCTAAAACCGGTATTGGTGAATAAAAGCTGAACATTATTTTCTAAATAAAATGTTTTTGATTTTTCGTTGCTCAACTCTATCTGCAAAACCTGATTGATATCATCTAATAAGGCTTCCAACTTATTTTGAGGAAAATCTTCGAAAACATAATCGACAGTAAAGAGCTTATCTTGATAAAAGTAATAGACTATTTTGGAGCTAAAACTAAATTTATCATCGGGAAAACCAAATAATTTAAAATCGTAATAATTATCCCTATAAGCGTTAAAACAAATGGGTTCACCTTTGGAAGAAAGTAAGGATTTGGGGGTTAAATTAAATGGGATATCAATTTTTGAAGGGATATTGTATTTTTTATCGAATAGTTTTAACGAATCAAAAGATTTTTTCAAATTCATAATATGCTGTAAAATCTCATCCTTAAAACAATAAGGGTGCGGATTGCTGTTAAAATAAATTTTATATTGATTCTGATAATCAAAACTATACACACTATGCATTACTCTAATCTTAGTCAGAATTAAAGATTTTCTAAAGAAAATAGATAAAATAACAATAGTAATAAACAGTAGAATTAAGCCTATATACATATGAATCAAATGTAGTTATTTTTCCAAAGCAAAATCGTTTTCAAACAAAAAATACAGGAGATTTTATAAACAATATGATTAAATATCAGTAGATTAAGCAAATATCTCTCGGAGATCTATTTCGTGCAAATATTCGCTAATTCAGGTAAAATACATCCTAACTTAAGTTGTTAATAAGGTTGTGAATATATCTATTTCTTTTACAAACTGCTTTTTCATATTTTACCTACTTTTACTTTAATAATATTTTATGAGCAAAAAAAAGAAAATCCGTACTCGTAAAACTCGATTTAAGTCGTTTACTTTTAAACTATCGCTCCGTCAGTATAAATCTTTAAAGAATTTTAGTGAAATTGAAGGCACCACTCCTCTTAAAGTTATTAAAGAAAGAATTAGCGATTGTATTGAAGAATACTCTGATGAGCAAATAGGTAAAGAAGCAGTAGCAAAAAATCAACTCAGTCTTTTTAAGGAGACTTCTCCAAAAGATCAACAATTAAAAATGTTTAAATAGTTATTTATTAAATAACACATCAATACAGCTCAACAATTCTCCCTTATTTACAGGCTTTGGATAATAGGCAACACAACCCGATTGTAAAATTCTTGTACGTTCATCACCAAGAGCAAATGCCGTAACTGCAATAATTGGCAATGTTGGTTTTAACTGCTTAATAAGTTTACTACTGGTTTCTCCATCCATTATCGGCATCAGCCAATCCATAAGAACCAAATCAATATTAGTTTCTTTCCTACATCGTTCATAAGCATCACTACCGTCTTTTGCAGTAATAATTTCAGCCTTAGTAGATTTAAAAATAAGTCGGAAATAATCTAAACTATCAGGGTTGTCATCAGCAATTAAAATCTTTTTTCCTTCCCAATTAAATTGCTGCTTCTTATTTGGCAAATTCCTTGTTTTATATTGTGCTACAGGATCATCATCGGAAAAATTTGGTAAGCTAAAAGATAATTTAGACTTTTCATTTTTTTCATCTCTATTTATTTCAAGTTTGCTTCCTATAAGCTTAATAAGAGCTAAACTAACATATAAATTCAAATCTTCGCCAGAATTAAAATGAAGATTGTTATCAGTATAATTAGCTGCAACTGTTTTTATTTTCTGAGATAAAGATTGATAAACATCCTCTTTGCAATGTGCATAAATAAAGAAATTCACTTCTTTGTTTCTGTTTAACTCACAACCAATTTTTACCGAATCATTAATCGCTAGTTTATCTACATAAGAAAGCAAATTCAAAAGTATACGTGTTAGTATTCCACGATTGGTATTCACTATCAAATCTTTAACAGAGTTTTCAATACAAGAAACACTAACGTTATTTTCTAAATAATCAACGCCTTTAAATTGCTTATAAACACTGTTTATAATACCGGGAACTAAGATAAATTCAGGGGTAATATCAAGCTCTTCTGCATCAATCTTAACTAAAGTTCCAATATTTTTAAGTAATAGCGATAACATCTGAGCATTTTGATGTATCATACCGGCATATGATTTTATCTCATCCATTGCCAAATCATCCGTTTTCATCATTTCCGAGAAACCCATAATTACATTCATTGGCGAACGTATCTCATGCGAAACGTTCAGTAAAAATGAACTCTTTAGCTCTTTAAACTTTTTTTCAGTTGATTTTGGGTAAACTGTCTTTTCCTGGTTAACTTCAAGTCTGTAAAAAAATATTAACAACTGACCATTTCCTAAAGAAATGAAATGTAATTGCATAAGTTTTTCCTCACCCGTTTTAGTTGTTAAAGTATATACAGAAATATTTATACCTTGAATAACCAAATCTTTAGGATTATAAAAGAACTGACTTTTTATAAAACTTTGCTCTTGCTCTTTTTTTATAGCCTCCGATAGCCACCGATTAACCGATCCTGCTTTATCCGACTGTTTTCCAAACAAATCTTCAAAACCACTATTGGTAAATACAAAATAGCCTTCTTCGTGAATCATTGCAATGGGAAAAGGACTATACTCTATTATCCTCTTTAAAAGAGTTTCATTTTTATAAACATCCTTTAAAACCTGATTAGTTTGCTTTATTTCATTATTCAAATTTTTATTTGTTACCACCAATTTTTTTAAACGGAATTGCATAAATAAATAAACAAAAACCAAAATAACAGTAAGAAAAATGCTTATCAACCAAAATATGGAAGACTTTTCTTCCAATGCCGAATAAGTGGGATTATATTTACCAAACCATTTCTCAAATATTTCTTCATACTTACCACTTTGATGCATTTTAGTTAAACCTATATTTAAAGTATTTAACAAAGCGGTATCTCCTTTTGAAACAGCAAATGAATATTCGCGAGGTAAAATAGGAAGCCCAACTGTTTCTATATCATCTAATCCATTTTTTTTAGCTACATATTTCGCCTGTAAATCGGGTAATAAAGCACAAGTAGTATATGAATCTTCAACTAAAAATAAAGCATCAAGCTGATTTTCAACAGCCAATATACGCTCCGGCAAAACACCATTAGTAGTTAAGTATTTATGCAAAATACTGCTATTCTCAACAACTACCCTAATAGACTTATCTTCTTTTATATCATTTAAACTCTCTATTTTACTACCATTTTTTACAAAAACAGAATGAGTAATAATAATATATGGCATAGTAAAATCATAATACTCCGCTCTATCAGGATTATAGTACATTCCTGCAAGCATATCAAATTCGCCATTCTTCATTTTATCCTTTATAATAAACCAATCTCCTGTGGTAATTTTCACTTCAAGACCAAATTCTTTCACTAAAGAATGAAGTAAATCAATATCAAAACCATCGGGTTCTCTGTCATCGTTAAGATATTCAAATGGAAAATAGGCGTTATCTGACCCTACTTTAATAATAGGCGACTGCCCTGATAACGACTGTGTTACAAAACCAAAAAAGAAAAGAAAATATACGACCCTACTCAAATATCTACCCACGTTTATAATACATATAAGTTAGAAATACATTATAATTATTTAGCAATTTACTACTTTTTTTAAAGGATAATGTTTTTTTGTTTTGATCAATTGTTAGCAAAATGTTTAAACATAATATTGCTCACAAGAAAATACAGTATATATTTGCACTCAGAAAGCATAAATATACAATTATTACAATGAACAATAAAACTGAACGCCAAAAACTTATAAGGGAAATTATCAATAAGAATAAAATTAGTCGTCAGGAAGATTTACTTCTACTGTTAGTTAACCGCGGGTTTGATCTCACACAAGCAACGCTTTCGCGTGATTTACGCGAATTAAAAGTTGGCAAAATTCACGATGCACATTACGGAAGTATTTACTTTATTCCAAATGATGATAATGGACAACAGTTAAGAGGGGCTCTTTCCATAGAATTCTCTAATAATCTTTCAGTACTTAAAACCAAAAGCGGATTTGCAAATAGTGTTGCCGTACGTATTGACAATACAGAAATTGATGAAATTATTGGAACAATAGCCGGTAACGATACCATTATTATTATTTTTAAAGATGATGTGCCCAAGGAAAATTATTTACAAATACTTTCAAAGCATTTTCCGGATATCGATCAACTAATCATTAAATAACTATCTGCCCTCATCTTTTCTAGTTGAGGGCTTTTTTTTAGCTATGAATAAATCAGCCATACTCATTCTAGAAGACGGAACGGAATTCAAAGGAAAAGCGTTCGGGTACACCAAAAGCATTGCAGGAGAGATTGTCTTCAACACAGCAATGACAGGATATCCGGAGAGCCTAACGGATCCTTCTTATAAAGGTCAAATCTTAATTGCCACCTATCCTCTTATTGGAAATTACGGTGTTCCTGGAGAAGGAAAAAAAGATCAGATGTTGGAATATTACGAATCGAACAAAATTCAAATTAGCGGTTTTGTTATTTCTGATTATTCTCACGCTTACAGTCATTGGAATGCAGAAAAAAGTCTCCACGACTGGATGATTGAAAATAAGACTCCCGGTATTTATGATATCGACACGCGTGCAC
>JAGGWH010000009.1 GCA_021157585.1 Bacteroidales bacterium
AGACGAACGTCAAAAGCCATCTTATTTTTAAGTAAACCCGTTCCAAAACTCACGGAGTTTCGTAAAGTATTATAAGAACCTGCAGAAGATTGTAAGCTGGCATAGGGATCTTGATTGAGTTGTTTGGTTTGCAAATTTACACTGGCTCCAAAAGCAGCACCTCCATTTGATGAAGTGCCCACACCACGTTGGATTTGAATATTATCGAGTGAAGTGGCCAAGTCTGGCAAATCCACAAAATAAACACTATGCGATTCCGCATCGTTCATAGGAACTCCATTAATTGTGACGTTGATTCTTGTCATATCTGTTCCACGAATACTGAAGTTGGTATAGCCTACGCCTGCACCGGCATCTGAAGTTACAACTACTGAAGGACTCGTATTTAAAATAAATGGAAGTGCTTTCCCGTTGTTTCTTTCTTGAATTTCTTTTTTGCTTAATTCAGAATAAGTTGCAGGAGATTTTCCCGAAACCCTGACTGCGGAAACGATTATTTCTTCACCTAAAACCATTCTTGGTTTCAGTTGGATATTCATTTTTTTATTCTCGGTGACACTGATTTGTTGCTCAAAAGGAGCATAACCCAAATAGTTTACCATAAGAGTATAAACTCCCCTCGGAATATTTTTAAATATATATTCTCCATCGCTATTACTAATGGAAAAAGAGGATGTTCCAACCAATTGCAAGCTGGCTCCCTCGAGGTTTTCAGCGGTATTTTTATCGCTTACTTTTCCTTGAATTTGAAATTGCGCAAAGAGGAGCACTGGAAGGCTCATCAAGCTTAGTAAAATAATTTTTTTAAACATCTTTTGACTTTTTTAAAATTAAAAATCAATAGAGTGAAAACGAAAATTCTGTAGTCTTTTTCCCTACGTCGGCATTACCCGTGTCAGGTTCAAAGAGTATGTTCTCAGCCCGTTATTTTAAGGCACCCCTACTGTGAAATATCGCTGCAAAAGTACTAAAAGAAGAATAGGAAATTAATAAATTAGGAAAAAACTTCTGTTTTAAATCCTATCACTCGAACTTTCTTTGCTATCGCATTAAGTATTTGAGCATTAACTTTACGGATACTATTTTCGGGAGTTTCTCTTTCGATAGGATAAAGAATTACGCTTTCGGGTTTGATTTTTTTCAGTAGCTCTAACCAAGCAGCAACTTCTTTTTCGGTAGTATTATCAATGCCTTGATGTTGATTATAGCCTTGAACAAATAAGGTTTGGATAATGAGTTTACCCTCAAATTTTTTCAGATAATCAACAACATCAGTTAAACTTAAATTACCATTGGGTTGATTGATAGCTTGAAAGGTTGCTTCGGTACCGGCATCCAGCTTCAAAATATTTTTGTCAACCTTCAATAAAGCCTTGATGATTTTGGTGTTATGAATTAAAGAGGCATTTGATAAAACGGTAATCAGTGCATTAGGAAAATATAGATTGCGTAAACGAATGGTATCGTCAATTACCGCAACAAAATCAGGGTGAAGTGTTGGCTCTCCATTTCCTGCAAAGGTGATGGAGTCGATAGGTTGATTTTCCTTTTTGCGCTGTTTTAAAACTGTTTCTAGTCGTTCTTCAATTTCCTTTTGTGTTGGTAAAACTACTTTCTTATTTGTTTTTTTTGTCCAGCCACATTCGCAATAAATACAATCGAAAGTGCAAAATTTATAATCGGTTGGGAGTAAGTTCACACCCAAAGAAACACCCAATCGCCGACTGCTGACAGGTCCAAAAATAATTTCATCAAATAAAAAACCGCCCATTGTATTTTTTTGCAAAATAAAGGAAAATGTAGAAGAATCACTCTTAAAACAGAAAGGTATCGTCTTTATTTTTAATTTTGAAACGGAAATGAGTGTAATAAAAGAAATACAGCAACTTTTAAGTGATGATTTAAAAGACTTTCAAAAGGTTTTTAAATCGACTATGGATTCAAAAGTCCCTTTGTTAGATATTATTTTGCGTTATATCCATAAGCAAAAGGGAAAGCAAATGCGCCCGATGTTTGTGTTTTTGAGTGCGCATATTGCAGGAAGACCAAAAGAAGCAACTGCACGTGCGGCGAGTCTGATCGAATTGCTTCATACGGCTACTCTGGTTCATGATGATGTTGTAGATGAAGCAGAAAAACGACGCAATCTATTTTCGATAAATGCACTTTGGAAAAATAAAGTAGCCGTTTTAGCGGGTGACTTTCTTTTATCGAAAGGATTATCTTTAGCCTTAGCTGCAAAAGATTATGAAGTCCTGGAAATTGTTTCTGAAGCAACACGAGAAATGGCTGAAGGGGAATTGTTGCAGATTGAAAAAGCCAGACGCTTGGATATTAAAGAAGATATCTATTTCGAAATTATCCGAAAGAAAACGGCAACATTAATTTCTTCTTGTTGTGCTGCCGGTGCTGCCTCAACCGGAGCAAAAAAGGAAGTCGTTGAAAAAATGAAGCAGTTTGGAGAATATATTGGGATCGCTTTTCAGATTAAAGATGATATTTTCGATTTTCAGAAAACCAATGCTATTGGGAAACCGCAAGGCATTGATATTAAAGAGCAAAAAATGACTTTGCCTTTGATTTATATGCTTAATAATTTATCAGCTTCTGAGCGGAAGAGAGCTATCACGGTAGTAAAAAAGCATTATAATAATCCCGAAAAAGTTTCTGCTTTGGTTGATCAAGTTAATGGCAGTGGAGGAATAGAATATGCCGAGCAGCAAATGAATGCTTATCGTGATAAAGCGTTGTCGATTTTAGGCGAATTTCCAGAAAGTGAATACCATACGGCAATGATTAAGTTGGTGGATTATACGTGCGAGCGTAAAAAATAAAACCGGATTAAACTTACGCCTAACCCGGTTTTTTATCTCAAAAAAGTTCTGTCTATTTATCTAAATGCACATCCATTTGTGGATAAGGAATACTCAATCCTTCTTTCTCAAAAGTTTTATACACTTTTTCATTCATTGCAAAATAAACTCCCCAATAATCACTTGCATTAACCCAGGCACGTACAACAAAATTTACGGAGCTGTCTGCCAACTCGCTGAGCGCAATAAAAGGTTCGGGATCTTGTAAAACACGTTTATCAGCATCTAATAAGGTACGTAGAACTTCTTTGGCTTTATCGGCATCATCGCCGTATCCAATTCCAAAAGTCCAATCAACACGGCGTGTAGATTGTGTCGAAAAATTAACCATTGCACCAGTTGAAAGACCTCCATTTGGAATGATGACTGTTTTGTTATCTCCTGTAGTAAGAATGGTATTGAAAATTTGGATTTCTTTAACGGATCCCATGTGCCCTTGAGCATCAATAAAATCACCTGCTTTAAAAGGTTTGAAAATCAAGATCATTACCCCTCCTGCAAAATTCTGTAGAGTTCCGCTGAGTGCCATACCAACAGCAAGACCTGCAGCACCTAAAAGCGCAATAAAAGAAGTCATTTCAATACCCAACATGCCGAGCGCAGAGATAACGACTAATAATTTTAAAACCGTGCTTATTAGTGATGTAAGAAAGGGAACAAGCGAATTGTCCATTTCACCTTTCAACATCAATTTTTTAACGGATTTTGTTATTAGTTTGGCAATCCATAAACCAATAATTAGGACAAATAGTGCGTAAATTAGTCCTGTGCCATATTCAACAATTAATGGTAAATACTCATTCCATAAGTTTTCCATAATAATTTATTTTATTTTTGGTAAAGATAATTGCTTTTTTTAAAAATGAAAATATCCTCAAATAGCATAAAATCCAGCAGTTTTCGTAAATTTGGGAAAAATTTAGAGAATGGAAAAAATAGAACAAAAAATCAATGCTTTAGCCGAAAAATACAGAGATTATACGGCAAATAACTTATCAAAACTAGTAAAAATAAAGTCGCTTAGTTTAGGCGAAAAAGAAGTTCAATTAGAATTGAAAAGGCAAATGGAAGAGGCTGGTTTTGACAAAGTTTGGATTGATGGATTGGGGAATGTAATTGGGAAAATAGGCTCAGGCAAAAATATATTAGCAATTGACGGCCATATGGATACCGTAGATTTCGGGAATATGGACAATTGGGATTTTGATCCGCTTTCAGGCGAAATTAAAGACGGTTTTGTTCACGGTCGTGGTACTGTTGACCAAGAAGGTGGTCCTGCAGCTTTTGTAACTACGGGTAGAATTTTAAAAGAATTGGGCTTTGATCGTGATTGGACAATATATTTTACCGGTACTGTAATGGAAGAAGATTGTGATGGTTTATGCTGGAAATACCTCTACGAAGAGGAAGGTATTCATCCTGATTTTGCTATCAGTACAGAGCCCACAAATTTGAATATCTATCGCGGACACCGTGGAAGAATGGAGATAGCTGTTAGTTTTAAAGGCTTATCGTCTCACGGTTCTGCTCCGGAAAGAGGAATAAATGCTATTTATAATGCTTCGCGCGCAGCACTAAAAATAGAAAAATTGAACGAAAATTTGGCTTTTGATCCGTTCTTAGGAAGAGGAAGTATTACTATTTCAGAAATTAAATCAGGAAGTCCATCGCTATGTGCCGTTTCAGATTTTGCTCGTATTCACCTCGATCGTCGATTAACTTGGGGAGAAACAAAAGAGTCAGCAGTAGCTGAAATAGAAGCTATTGTTAAAGATTTGGATGCTACTGTTGAAGTATTGCATTATGAGGAAACAGCTTATACCGGATTAAAATACGGTATGGAAAAATATTTTCCAACCTGGAAGATGGAAGAAGATTCTAATGTTGTTCAAACAGGTGTAAAAGCTTTTGAAGATTTATTTGATAAAAAACCAATAGTTGATAAATGGACTTTTTCTACCAATGGTGTCACCATCAATGGCTATTATAAAGTTCCAATGATAGGTTTTGGCCCGGGTAACGAAGTAATGGCTCACGCGCCTAACGAAAAAGTGCCTGTTGACGATTTGGTAAAAGCATCGGCTTTTTATACACTTTATGCTTATTTAATCGAAAAAAAATAGGAGAATTAACTTTAAAGGAATTATGGAAGATTTACAAAAATTAATAAACGATATAGTTTTACGCGATACCGACCATCTTTTTAATACCGATTTTTTACTGACTTGGGAAAAATCTATGGCTGATGTTGAGCAGGTTTTAGATATTGCAGAAGCTTTAAAAAGTCTTAGAAATCACAATATTTCTACAGATGTTTTTAAAACGGGATTGGCCATTTCTCAATTTCGTGATAACTCAACCAGAACACGCTTTTCTTTTAGTTCGGCAGCCAATTTATTAGGCTTAGGATTACAAGATTTGGATGAAGGAAAATCGCAGATTGCTCACGGCGAAACAACTCGTGAAACCGTAAATATGATTTCATTCTTGACGGATATTATCGGTATTCGTGATGATATGTATTTGGGTGCTGGGAATAAATATATGCGTGAAGTAGGAGCGGCTCTTGATGATGGATTTGCTCAAGGCGTTTTGCCTCAGCGTCCGGGGATTGTTAACCTGCAATGCGATATCGATCACCCAACACAATCCATGGCAGATCTGGCACATTTGAAGCAAGTTTTTGGTTCTCTCGAAAACTTGAAAGGAAAAAAATTAGCAATGACTTGGGCTTATTCTCCGAGTTATGGTAAGCCTTTAAGTGTCCCTCAAGGAATAATTGGTTTGTTAACTCGCTTTGGAATGGAAGTTGAATTGGCACATCCAGAAGGTTATGGATTAATTCCTGATGTCATTAAGCAAGCCGAAAAGCAAGCGAAGGAAACTGGTGGTAGTTTTAAAGTAGTGAACAGTATGGATGAAGCATTTAAAAATGCGGATATTGTTTATCCTAAAAGCTGGGCTCCTTATGCTGTTATGGGTCAGAGAACCGAATTATTACGCAATAATGATACCGAAGGATTAAAAGCTTTGGAACAAAGTGCATTGCAAAATAATGCTAAACATATGGATTGGGAAGCTGATGCTGAAAAGATGAAGTTAACCAAAAATGGTTCAGCATTATATATGCATTGCTTGCCAGCTGATATTTCCGGTATTTCTTGCGAAAGAGGAGAAGTAAGTGCCGAAGTATTTGAAAAATACCGTATTGAGACTTATAAAGAAGCAGGTTATAAACCTTATGTTATCGCTGCAATGATGCTGAGTAACCGCTTTAAAGATCCGGGAAGAGTATTGTCGGAATTGCTTAAAAAAGGTACTAAACGGAAAATGTAATTAAGCTTGAATTTGAATATATAAAAAGCGGGCAATTGCCCGCTTTTTTTTGTGATGTAATACCTTTGTAAAGCTTGAGAAACGAGTCATTTCGACGAAGCAAAGCGAAGGAGAAATCTCATAGAGCTATTTGTTTAGATTTTATACATAAGAAGTATTCACTATTAACTGACAAATCCATTTATTACTTCGTGCTCCTTAGTGATACACTTTGTGTCCTTCGTGGTTAAAAGTTTTACCACAAAGTTGCTCAAAGGAATGCCCAAAGTAACACCAAGGACTCTTTTTTTATTTGATAAAAACCACCTGTGCAGTATCTCGCATATTATAATTCGAAGCCATTACTTGTCCATATGCTCCGGTAGAGCGAATAAGAATATAATCTCCTCTTTTGCTTGTTGGCAAGGATACCGATTTCGCAAAAATATCTGCTGATTCACAAACAGGACCTACCACATCGTACTTTTCGGTTTGCGAACCATTAGAACTTAGGTTTTCGATTTTATGAAAAGCTTGATAAAGTGCTGGTCGAATTAAGTCCGTCATTGCAGCATCAATAATTAGAAA
>JAGGWH010000010.1 GCA_021157585.1 Bacteroidales bacterium
CCAGCAAACAACGGTGTGTTGCCAATTTTAATATTAGTTTCAAGCGCTTAATGGTGCTTTCGCAAGTGCAACAGCTTTAAAAAGTAGGTCAGATTGTATCTGATAAGAGGTTCCAACAAGTCGCTTCAAGGGACAAGCAGGCTGCGCAGTTTTCTGAAAATCGTCTTGCTGCCAAAATACTCAATTAATCAAATTTAGTTGCTAAAATCCCCGCTTGCCCCTGAGCTCAAACGTTGGGTGGCTATAAAAAGGACAGCATTAAAATATGAAATTCGGTAAGACAATTAAACTTTTTCTGATTGACGGTGATACAAACGGTCGATTGACTTGTGAGTTGTCAAATTGGACGGGAAAAGCATATAAGATTCCAAGAAATTCGATTAGGAATTGTACAGATAGACCAGAATTGCAGACAACAGGTGTTTATATGCTCATGAACAGGAATACAGATTTGTCAGAAAAAGGACAGATTTATATTGGCGAGGCTGAAGATATTTTTAGGAGACTCTCTCAACATATAAAGGAAAAAGATTTTTGGAATGACGCAATTGTTTTTATAAGCAAGGATGACAATTTAAATAAAGCTCACATTAAATATCTCGAAAATAGACTTTATGAGATAGCAAGACATGCAAATAGATACAATGTGATAAATTCCCAAACACCAACTCAGTCAGGTATATCTGAGTCAGATAAAGCTGAAATGGAAGAATTTCTTTCAAACATTTTGACTTTGGTTAGTACTCTTGGATTTAATGCTTTCGAACAAATAAGGCAATTTGCCAAAAAAGAGGATTTAGAAACTGCAAAAGATTTGTTTTACATATCCGCAGTAAGAGGAGCAAGTGGGATTGGAAAGACTACCTCGGAGGGTTTTGTTGTTTTTAAAAATTCACAAATAGCAGACCCTGTGACAAATTCTTATCCAAAGACAATGCAAAAACTGAGAGATACTTTATTGTCAGAGGGCGTTATCATAAAAAAGGATAATAAACTGATTTTAGATCAAGATTATTTATTTAGTAGTTCATCTTCAGCTGTCATGATTATTATGGGGCGTAGTGCAAACGGGCTGACTGAGTGGAAATTAAAATCGGGTAAAACATTACAAGATTATGAGATAGGTGAAAACGATTAACGCCACTCAACAAGTCATTCAACCTGACCACAAGGGCCGGCGTTTGACGTTTACCAAGTTTGTCGAACCCTTGTGGCAGGTTAATTCTGCGTTGTGCAGAAATAAAATAAGGACCAAAAATGGCAAGTAACTTTCAAGATGATGACCGTGAAAATGCGATGATAGGCCTATTTAATCTTTATAAAAATGAAGATGAAGGTCGATCTGGTGTAGACGCATTCCTTGACCTTAATGGGCATACTGTACCTTTTGAATTAAAAACTACTTCTCAGGGTTCAGTAACAACAGTAAGAGATTTCGGGCAAGACCATATAGTAAAATGGAAAGATAAACATTGGCTAATTGGTTTTTTTCTAAAAGGGGAGGACTATTATAAATATGGTTCCCCATCAATGATGGCAGGATGGATCAAAAGCAAGGAGGAATATATCGCTCCAGATTTTAAGTTAGCTACTCTGGTGCCAGCAAAAATAAATATGGAAGACATGTATAACATCGTAGGTAAAAAAGAAATTTATACCTACGATGACGCAAAATCTATTCAAAAAATGCAGTACAAAAAAGAAAAATATTTAAAATTACAAGATGTAAAAGAAGAATATAGTGCTCAAAGAATGCTCGAAATAATTAAAGATCGAGCAGAATACTTGATAAATAGAGGAAGCACCTTGAATAACCCACACATTCCTTTTAGCTATTTTGATGGCTGGGTAAAAATTACTAAAAACCATGCAGAACAATTACGCACTATGGTAGGTAGTTATTTTAAAGAAATCAATTAGCCTCAAAGGCTAACCTTTCAATGCCGTTAAAACACTTACAGCGACATTATAAGCGACTGGAGGTGACACAGAGTTACCGATTTGCCCAAGGATTTGATATACCGCACCAGCAAACTTCCATGACTCAGGAAAACCTTGAATCAATCCAACATCTTGAACAGAAAGTCTAAAATTTCCATTTTTTGCTGGAAAATTTGAGGCTTTTAGTCTATCTGCTTGAACACCATTGGGCCATATCCCCATATCTCCCCAAGCTTTCTGCCCAGCAGTGCTATTTAAAATAGAAGTTGTATTTCTTTTCCCTGTAAATGCGCTACGTATAGTAGGAGATAGGTTATCAAAGCCAATATCTGGTAATCCTAATGATGCCCTAACTCCTAAAACGCTTGGCAATTTTTCTTCAAACAAAGAGTAATAGGTTTGTGGGGTATTGCCATTACAAAAATGATATCGTGTATGCGTAGGTTGGGGCACAGAAAATTTTTTGAATTTATTTTTGTTTCTAAAACCTATAAAAAATATTCTTCTTCTAGTTTGTGGTATTCCAAAATCTGCTGCATGCATTTCAAATTTAATAATTGAATATTCGGAAAGCTGATTGGTTATATATTTTTTAACAAAACCTTCAAATTTAGGATTTAGAATTCCAGGTACATTTTCAGCGATAAAAGCCTTTGGCTTGATTGTATTTACTGCTCGATTAAACTCGCCCCACATATTCCTTTCATCCTCAATCCCCTTTTGTTCACCAGCAATAGAGAATGGTTGACATGGTGGGCCACCATGAATGACATCAATTTTATCTCGTAGGTGTTTCCAGTCGATTTTGGTAACATCACCCTCATCAGGCCCACCTTTTATTACCCACTCAGGGCGATTTAAAGTTAATGTTTTCTTGCAGATAGGTATAAGTTCATATGAAAAAATATGTCTATATCCAGCTCTATCAAAACCTAAATCAAGTCCTCCGCCTCCACTAAATAAGCTTAGAGCAGTTAATCCGTTGTATTCAAGCTGAGGCATCAATTTTCCCGGATCAAGCACGGGCGTATTAATTTCATGTATTCGCTTATGCTCACCATTTTGTGCGCCTAATTTAGCAATGCGCGATTCTTGGGATATTTTTCTATATTCCTCCCTCTTCTCATCCGATATATCATATTTTTTTCGAGCACCATTCTTGTAAACTGAAGTATTATTATTCGCATAAGTTTCTCTTATATTTAGGCTCATTTGTCACTCCCATCATCAATTTTTGCAATAGGTTGTTCATCAGGAGTTTTAAAAAGAGAAGGTTGTTTGGTTTCATAAATTAAACCCTCTGCTTCCTTAACAAACCATTCTTTCATTGTTTCTTGCTTGTATTCTAGGGTGGCATAGAGCTGGCGTTTGAGCTTCGGATCAATTTCTATAACTATCCTTCCTGACTTCCCTCGTGCCATTTTGCCCTCCTCCTAAATATTAGCTATCAATGTTATGTTACATATATAATATAACATGCTGTGATCGACGTCAAGTATATTTTTTGATGCAAGGTGATCGCAAAAAGAGAGGCATTAAAACTGTAGCTATTTTGTCGTAATTTGATATACATATGAATTATTAATAGTATTAAGAATATTATGCATAAAAACTTCTTGGTTTGATTTTTATATTGAACGTAAGAGTCCTAAATAAATAGAAAATGCACAACAAGCCTTTTGCAGCGGACCGCAAAAAGCCGCGGCCGCTGAAAAGCACGTTATGCCTCATAAAATATGAATATCCTTCGTCAAATTGATAGTGATTGCAAAAGTCTTGAGAAATATTTCAACAATTTATTCTCTCTATTAGAGCAATGTTCTCTAGAAGATAAAAAAGCAACCGTTGAGGTATATGACGGTAATGAAACTGAATGTAGTGCATCTTATCATCGAATTTCGCACTTAATCAAACCAGATATGCTCATCAATATTTATAGCCTCCTAGATTTTTGGCTTAAGCAAATATGCACCAATCATAAAAACCAAAAAAACTTGAAATTGAATCATTCAGAAATTAAAGGCAAAAATGACCTTAATTCATATCATAAATATCTGACGAAATACGTGTGCTTAAATCTCAGCAAAGTTCAAGGTAGCTACAACCATTTAGACAATCTTAGGAAGGTGCGTAACTGCTATATTCATTCAGGTGGTCACATATCAGAAGGTGAAAAAAACAAGTTTTTGAATATGAAGTACATAAATCCTGTAAGTTCATTGATTTATATAGAAAAAGAATTTGTCTGGTCATCATTGAAGCATACAAAAGAATATTTGGTTGCGGCGACTGGTTAGATAAAAGGATAAGGGTGCGGCTCTTTTAGGACAACCTTAGTTTTAATAAAATCAACAGGTTATCTAAATGGAAATTCAAAAAAATCAAAGATAACTATTCCTATGCAAACCCCTAAAGGATAACTATCCATTATTACA
>JAGGWH010000011.1 GCA_021157585.1 Bacteroidales bacterium
ATTAACATCTGTATAAATTGAATTAGCGAGCGTCCGTAAGGGCAGACTATAAATCATTTTTTGTGGAAATAGCGTTTTATCATCTTTATTGGCGAATAAAAATGGAATAATTGAAGCCCAAGTTTTTCCAGCACCAGTTGGAACAGAAAGTATTACATTTCTACCCGAAAGCAAAAATTCAGCTACCTTAATTTGATATTTATAGGGTGAAAATCCCAAAATTTCTTTGTAAAAATCTTCTATATTCATTTTTAATTACATAAAAAATTTATTATTCTTCATCAATCCACTCCAACCACCTCACAAAATCCAAATCCCAAGCTACACATACTACCAAAACCTGAATTTAATCCTACTTCAATCATCTCTTTCGGAGCCCTAAGCTCAAACTCGTAGAAATAACCTTTTACTTTTGTTTCTTCAGGAGTATCTGCTTTTATTCGTTGCATTGCCGTTTTAGTTTGGAGTCTTGTTACTTTAAAATCCAAAGTGTTTATGTCGATTCCACTTTTGCCAACAGCTGCATATTTATCTATTAAATTTTGCAGAAATACTCTTTTATAATCTGGATGAATAGGAGGTACGTATTGCTCATTATCTTCGCCTTTAACATCAATCCCAAGAACAATTGCAGTAATTGTCCTTATTTTCACATTTACACATCTCCCTATTTCCAAATTTTTGCCTTTTTCAATCTTCACATCCTTTAAAGCCTCTATGCTCTCCACTTCCAAATTAATCCCCGAATTTTTATCGCCTATAAAAGCTTTTTGCTCTTTAAACAAGCCCATCACAAATTTTTCGATTTGCTCTGGTAGCTGAAATGAAATTGTTAAATATGCATTTCGTGCCCAAACTTGCATTCTGTCGGATTTTGGAGTAATTTTCCAAGTATGTTTTGGAAATGATAATTTAGAGAAAGTAAAGAGTTTAAAAGTTTTACCATCTGCTGTTTTATAACCATTTTCATGCAGTATCGTTGCAAATTGCTCATCAGCGTTGCTTAAAACTTTATAAATCCATGCACTAACAGGATATTGATAATTTAAGGGTAATATTTGTCTTTTACCAGACAACTTGAATCTAATCTTTAACCTCATTTTTTTCTTTTAATTTTTTCGTCCTTTTTAAATACTCTACGACTATAGTTTCCAAAGCTACAACTCGAAAATGTCAGTTTCCGTCAATACAGAATTTATTTTTAAAATATTTTGTTTTTTATTTTACTATTTAAGTATTGCTTTAAGTCAATAGGGGAGAGAACTACAATATCGTCCATTAGTCCTAATACAAATCTTCCAACTCCAAGAAAATTACAAACGTAACTGTTAAAGAGGAAGGTATTATTTTCTGTTTCGGATATATCTTTTTCGGATAAGGGATATTCTTCTATTAACAAATTTCTTGCTCGCATATTTAATTTAAGCTGAATGGGTATTTTCTCATGACTACTAATTCTAAAACAATCCATATAACCTATCTTATGTTTTTCGGCATTTTCCCAACTCTTATTTAATATTTCTACTTTTTTGATTCTTGCTGTTTTAAAGAGTTTTGTAGCCTTTTTTTCGGGTTCATAACACCATATCGAAACGAAGTTACTTGTGAATTTAATAGGCTCTAATACTCTGTTGTTTACCATATTACTATTTGCCGATTGATAAGCAACAAGCTTAATTTGTTTTTTATTTTCTATTGCAAAAGTGATATTTGAGATACTTTCTGAATTTTCTTTTTTTATAATGGTTTCTATAACTCTTTTAGAATTATAGAGCGAGTACAATTTGTTTATCAGATTACTTTTTAAAGCATTATTATCGTCTATCGAGTGTATGGCTTTTTGTAGAATATAAGATTCCTCTTCCGAAAATTGCAATAATTCGTGAAGCCCTTTGTATTGTTCGGTATTCCTTTCAATTTTCCAATAGCCGGAACAGTTTTTTTCTACCATTAAACCTGCATTCTTAAAAGTTTCTATATACCTGTAAATGGTTCTGACAGAAATTTCAAGTTTTTCAGAAATCTCTTTTATACGGTAGCTTAATCCGTTTGACAGTAATAATAACAGCTTAATTGTTCTTTCAATTTTTGCTTGATCGTTCATTGTCTTTATCTTTTCTCGACAGCTTACTGTATTTACTTATAATTATTTCACCTATTAAGGCATTAGAAATGAAGTGATTGAGGAATGTACTTAACTAAGTAAAATTATTACAACATGTTATATGGCTATAAAGATACGTAAAAAAAACTGTAATATTAACCTAAGTTAGATATAAAAAAGGCATTCCTTATACAGAGCTCAGGTTAATAGTATTCTTCACAATTTTAAGAATGCCGAATAATTATTATTGCATTTTTTTATATGCAGGACGCATATTATCAAGAAAAGTGTAAAATTCAAACGGTTTAAGAAATAATTATTTCTTCTTAGCTGGTAAAACAATATAAGAGCATACAACAGAGCACACAGGATCATCTTTACTGTCTTGATAAAGAATAATTTCTGACTCAGCCATTTTTCCTTCCCTAAGTGTTACCTTAGCCTCTGCGTAAACAG
>JAGGWH010000012.1 GCA_021157585.1 Bacteroidales bacterium
AACCTCTACGAAGCTCATAAACTGTAGAGCATTACTCTACATATCATAATATGGAGTTGATAGGTTTAGAAGAAATTCAGCAGATACTAAATAGAAAAACACTTGTTTTTACCTCTTACAGCCCTCTTTTTAGGGGCAAAAAGAAGACTGTAAGAAAAAAATAATTGTTTTATTATGATTTTTGGGCTTGATCATAACTTGGGCCAAAAATTGGACCTCCAAAAAATGTAGGTGCTGATTTGCTTGATAAACAATAAGTTACAGTGGCCCTACATTATTTGTAGCAACGGTGGCCGTTCTTATGATCAACCCCTGATTTTTAATTGTTTTGTTAATTGCAAGGGTCCTAATTTTTACGAGTTATGTTGGGCTTGCAAACAACAAAACGCTGGAGAGGGATTGGGCTAAGTCAGGCCGCTTAGTAAATTGTCTTGTTTTCTAACTTTTGAAGTTTCAGGCAGGTTTCTCGTATCCGTCGCCCAACCCCTCAGCTTAATGTTATGCTTTACAACAATAAGGAATAAAATGTCAAAACTCAATGTAGATCAAAAAACAATTTTTGACCTGTTATCGGATAAAAAAGCCGATTTCCTTATCCCAGATTATCAGCGCCCATATGCTTGGGATGAAGAGCAATGCCAAACACTTTGGGATGACCTTTTTACATTTTCATTCCCAAATAATGATTACGAGGCATTTGATAAAAACGATG
Organism: Bacteroidales bacterium; assembly: GCA_021157585.1. Classification (NCBI taxonomy): domain Bacteria; kingdom Pseudomonadati; phylum Bacteroidota; class Bacteroidia; order Bacteroidales; species Bacteroidales bacterium. Next base: position 713 of record JAGGWH010000012.1, read on the forward strand.
AGTATTTCCTTGGCTCCATTGTTACATTCAAAAATGATAATACACAATCGGAAGTTATAGACGGACAACAGCGCCTGACTACGATAATGCTTATTTTGCGTGCATTCTATGACAAGTTTGCCCATATGCAGGATACCAACTCAAAACAAACACGTGGTCGTATTGAGAAATGCATATGGAAAACTGACGAATTTGGTAGCGCAGATAAATCAACATTAAAAATAGACTCGGAAGTGGCTACAGATAAGGATAAACATGAATTTCTTAATTTATTGAGAACGGGCTCGCTGAAACCTGGAAGCAAAAGCCAATATGTTAATAATTATCAATTTTTTGAAAAAAAAATTGAAGAGTTTTTACAAGGATTTGCTAGCTACTTTCCATATTTTCCAGCAAGGATTTTGGGGAATTGTATTCTCCTACCGATAGAAGCTGAGTCGCAAGACACTGCGCTCAGGATTTTTTCAACTCTCAATGATCGAGGGCTTCCCCTAGCCGATGCGGACATATTCAAAGCGCAGTTCTACAAATATTACGGTGACATAGATAAAAAGGATGACTTTATTTCTGAGTGGAGAACACTTGAAGAAATTACAGGTTCAGTTTTTTATTTAAATACGGGCTCGCCAATGGATGAAATTTTTGCCCGTTATATGTATTTCTTACGCGCCAAAGAAGGAAATAAAAGCACCACTACGGAGGCATTACGCAAATTCTATGAACGTAATAAATACCAATATCTTCAGAAACCTGAGACCATTTCCAATATAAAATTACTAGCCTTATTCTGGAAAAGCATTTCAAATCAAGATAGTCAGAGATTTTCCAACTCTATTCTTAAGAAGCTATTTGTTTTGACTTACGCACCTAATGGTATGTGGCAAAATATAGTTTCAGTATATTTTCTTCATAATAAATCACCTGACGGTGCTTTAGAAGAAACTGAATTCAGTTTCTTCCTATATAGAATTACTGCCTTCATTTATGCGTATGCCATAACAAATCCTGGTGTTAATGCCTTGCGGACACCTATATATGACGAAATGATCAATATTGTAAATGGAGTGGAAGTTACGTTTGAAAAATATAAATTTAATGAAAGCCAGGCCAGATCATTCTTTGATAATTACAAATTCACAAACCAGCGCAATATAACGCGTTCTATGATTACATGGTACGCTCACACATTTTCTGAACAAAAACTTCTTGATTTGAATGAAATATTTCACTTGGAGCACATTTACTCCAAGAAAAGACAAGAAATGGAAGGAGGCCTAGAGAATACGGCAGCTATCGAATCACTTGGGAATAAGGTTCTGCTTGAAGGAAGTATTAATATCCGAGCATCTGATTACCGGTTTGAAGATAAAAAGAAAATATACAGCGGAGAACAGCGGCGTGGAAAAAATAAAGAGCCCAGTAAAATCGTGGAAATAGCCGAACTCCTTGGCTTCGATGAATTTGAAGAGAAGCAGATAATTGATCGTAATAAGAAAATCTTAGATAAATTCTTTGCTTTTCTACAGAGAGAAAATTTAATAGCATAACAAAAGCATACAGCTGACGCGCAAAAAGAGCGCGCCGCTGATGCTAAACGAACCCCGCAGTTAAATAGTGGCTATGCAGTATGTTGATAAAACTTATGAGTTTTAATTTGCTGAAATATCAATTAGTTATAAAGTGTAAGGATGGATAACTGCAGTTGCCTTTCTCATAATCTCAGTTCAAATGACGCTTAAATTATTGTTAACGTAACTATTTGTAATTATTTCAATATGGCACACTCCCCCCTAGGGTTGAGGGGAAAATCTAACTGCGCGAAACATACATTAGCCCGCATAAAGGAGAGTGAACATATGACGACACCACATCAGTTGAAAAGGTTGTACGAGCAAGGACAGAATATAAGTGCATTTCTGCGCCACGAAATGGGTTTAGAGCATAACACACGAGAGATTATTGAGATTTCCTATGATTTGCAAACGGGAAGTTACATTGCCGCTATGGAAAATGAGGAGATGGCAAAACACAAGGAAGAGTATTCAAGAGAAATAGCCAGTAGAATACTCTCTTTGTGCGAGCCCAAGTCTATATTAGAGGCAGGTGTTGGGGAAGCAACTACATTGTCTGGTGTGTTGAAAAATTTAGGAAATGAAGTCAACAGTTTTGGATTTGATTTAAGCTGGTCAAGAGTCGCATATGCCAAAAAATGGCTTCACAGCAAAGGTATCACCAGCACTGTGCTTTGTGTAGGAGATCTGTTCTATATTCCGTTTCTCGATAATTCCATTGATATTGTGTATACCTCGCATTCTATAGAACCAAATGGAGGCAATGAAGAGCCTATTTTGCGAGAGTTATATAGGGTTGCAAGGAAGTTCTTGATTCTTTTAGAACCTGGATACGAACTTGCCAGTGATGAAGCAAGACAAAGGATGGATTCTCATGGTTATTGCAAGAATCTGAAGGGAATCTCCAATTTACTTGGCTATGACGTGCTAGAGCATAAATTATTTCCTTACGCTTCTAATCCACTGAATCCGACTGCAATAACTATTATTCGTAAAGACGGTGGTGGTGATACCGAATTGCCCTCAGATGTTTTTGCATGTCCAAAATTCAAGACTCCTTTAAAAAAGATTGGCGGTATGTTGTTTAGTCCAGAAGCATTGGTGGTCTACCCAATTGTTGGCGGTATTCCTTGTTTAAGAATTGAAAATGGTATTTTTGCAAGTAAGTACGAAGAAATTATGAAAGCGGCGGGCTATCGGGATAGGACTCCCCATCACTGAGGAGCCCTCCCACACCACCCGGCATACGGATCGCGTACCAAAGGCGGTTCGGCTGATCAAGAAGGTTTAGTTTCCAGGCAGAAATAATCCTTTAT
>JAGGWH010000013.1 GCA_021157585.1 Bacteroidales bacterium
AAACCTCAGGAGGAATATCCACAAACTCAGATCAATAGGATTGATGCTTTATTGTCGGATATGAATGATCTGGAACAGAATTATAAAAATGCTATTGCTCGTGCAGATATAAGTTTCTCGGAGAAAAAATATTCCACAGCAAGGGATGATTATAATCTATCATTGACTTATAAATCAGCCGAAGCTTATCCTAAACAAAAGATAAAAGAAATTGATGCGATTTTGGCTCAAATAAGTGCTCTGGAAGTCGCTTATCAGAAGGCGATTAAACAAGCTGATCAGAATTTTGCTTTAGCTAATTATAGGGCTGCTTTGCCTTACTATAAAGAGGCACTGAAAATTAAGGAGAATGAAGAGTATCCAAAAACAAAGATTGTTAGCATTGAATCTATTTTAGCCAAGTTGGCTAAACAGGATACAGATTACAATAAGGCTATCATAGAAGCGGATAAGTTCTACAAACAGAAACAATATAACGAGGCATTGTCTTTTTATAAGAAAGCTCGAGCTATTAAGCCTAAAGAGAAATATCCACCCGATCAAATTCTCCGAATCAATCGTATTTTAGAATCACAATTCTCTTTGGAGGAGGCTTATGCAAATGCTTTAGAGAAAGCAGATGGTTTATTTTCTGAGAAGAAATATCAATCGGCTTTATCTCCTTATCAAAAAGCGAGTCGATTAAAGCCTTTGGAGCAGTATCCTAAAGATCAGATAATTAAGATTAGGGAATTGCTTGGCGCTGACAAAAAAGAATATCAGGCTTTTATCAAGCAAGGCGATGATGCTTATAGTATTGTTAATTATCAAGATGCTATTTTAGCTTATGAAAGTGCCTTGGGAATATTTCCTAATGAGGCCTATCCAAAGATGATGTTGGATAAAATTGACGCGAAAATCAGACGTGAGTCGGTAGTGAATTTGGTAATAACTCCTGAGATTATTAGTTCCGGAATTGAGAAACGATACACTTTTAGACCCATTGATTATCGTGATAGGAAGGATAACTACATTTTGATAGAATTGAAAACGCTTAGCGAAACTCGAATGCGTGTGTTTATCAATTTTGGTAAAGATGATATGAAGAATGGAGGCTATTCCGTGAATATGGTGCAGCGCGATGGTTATACCAAGTATTTTGTTCGTCTTAATAGACAATTACGTTGGAAAAGCGAAGATAATAACTGGATTAGCTTACTTCCTGAAGGTGGCGATTTGGAAGTGAATAAAATTCAGATTTCTAGAGACGAGAAAAGCAATTAGTATAAGTTTCCTTTCGTTTCGATGGAACGTAGCAACCCGTCATCTCGACAGAGTGCAACGACGGAGATATCTCTTTGTTTTATGTGATGAATCCTGTTGAGATTCCTCTCTACGTTCGGAATGAAGGAACGGCTGATTTTTATTTTAATTTCTCAGCAAGTATCATACTCGCATTATAGCCATCAATAGCAGAGGAAACAATTCCGCCTGCATAACCGGCACCTTCTCCAACAGGAAATAAGTTTTCTATTTGAATATGTTCCATAGTCTCTTTGTTACGGGGAATCCGTAAAGGAGAGGATGTCCGCGATTCTACGCCCAAAATAATCGCTTCATCTGAATAATAACCGTGCATTTTATTTCCGAAAGTTTGAAAAGCTTCACGCAATCTGTTGCTTAAAGCAGAAGGTAATATCTCGTGTAGCGGAGCCGATTTAATCCCCGGAATATAGGATGTGTTTGGTAAAGTGTTAGAGAACTTCTTATTTACAAAATCCACCATACGTTGAGCCGGTGCTGTTTGATTTTCTCCTCCGGAAAGATAGGCTTGATATTCCAGCTCTTCCTGATATTTTAATCCGGCAAAAATTCCGTATTTTTTGTAGGCTTCTAAATCCTCTTGCTTAACGCTTACTACGATGCCTGAATTGGCAAAAGGAGAGCTTCTGTCGGCATTTGACATTCCATTAACCACCACCTGATTTGGAGCCGTTGCGGAAGGAACGATGATTCCACCGGGACACATGCAAAACGAAAAAACACCTCGGTCTTGAGCCTGACAAACCAGGCTGTAACTGGCTGTTGGTAAGAGTGGGTTTTTAATAGGAGAGTGGTATTGTATGGAATTTATGAGTTGTTGAGGATGTTCAATCCTAACACCCATTGCAAAATCTTTTGCTTCGAGCTGAATGCCTTTTTTGTGTAATAAATGATAAATATCTCTTGCGCTATGACCAGTAGCGAGAATAACAGCCTCAGCTAAATATTCTTTTCCATTCTGGTCAATTACCCCAAGGATACGATTGTTTTTAAGGATAAAATCACTCAGCTTTGTTTCAAAATGAACTTCTCCACCACCATTCAGAATGCTTTCACGCATATTTCTAATGATATTTGGGAGTTTGTTAGTTCCTAAATGAGGATGGGCATCGATAAGAATATCGGGATTGGCACCATGCTGAACAAAGACCTCTAAAATTCGTTTTACATTTCCTCTTTTGGAGGAGCGAGTAAAAAGTTTTCCATCAGAAAAAGTACCTGCTCCGCCTTCTCCAAAACAGTAGTTGGATTCAGGATTTACTATATGATTTTTATTGAGTAAAGCAAGGTCTATTTTCCGGTTGCTTACATTTTTTCCGCGTTCAAGAACTATTGGTTTAAATCCTTTTTCTAGAAGTCCAAGAGCAGCATAAAGTCCGGCAGGTCCGGCACCAATTACCAATACATTTTTCGCATTGGGTTTTACATTATAAGCAATAGGATTTTCTATTATTTCTTCTGGTTTATCAAAAAGAAAAACCTCAAATAATAATTGGATTTTTATGTCTTTTTTACGTGCATCTATAGAGCGACGAATAAGCTTAAAAGCTTTTATCTGTTTAGGCTTTTGCCTAAGTTGTTTAGCCAAATATAATTTGTAATCAGAAGTGTTCTCGGCCTCTTCGGGGCTTAGTCGTAATGTTACCTCTTTTCGCATAGTTTGTTATTCAAACGTAATGGAGAACTGGAAAAGTTTAGAATTAAGACGTTCAATCGGATCTACCCAAATATTATCTTCGTGGAGGAGTATATCATTAATTCCGTAAGACATTTTTAATTCGGTACTCATCTTAAACCAGTTGAAATAAAAATCAAATCCAACACCCGCTTCGGCATAAATATCATCACGATATAATTTAACAGTAATATCGCGTTCGTTTTCATTAATTGTTTTTGATGCTTGTGATCCCAAATCTAAAGTTACTCTACCACCTACAATAATATATGGTCGTATATTATTCATTCGCATACCCTTGTATTTTAGACTGATAGGAAAGTTTAGCAGGGTAGAGGGAATACGTTTTTCAGAGCCGAAAATTGTATCAGTAACTCCACGATACATCGTTTTGATATCATAAGTTAAGATGCGTTCTCCAAACTGTAAGTTGGGAGTAAATCTGAGATTAAAATACTTTCCTAAACGCATATCCGAAATAATCCCAATTGTAAACCCTATGGTAGGTATTGCTCCAATGTTTAACAGTTGAGCCTGATCTGCATTAAATTCAGGTATTTGATTTTGGAGATAAATGGTGCTTTCAAAGTCGGTTTTAGTTTTAATAGTATATAACATTTGATTAGCACCCAGAAAAAAGCCAAAGTGGTAGCTTTTATCATCGAAAAATGTAAGATTTTCTATTTTGGCCTGTTGGGCCCACGTATTACCGACTGATAGTAAGCCAATAATAATTAGAATAACACGATATTTTTTATGTTTTGCTTTCAAACTCTTTTTCTCTGATAAACGCTTACAAATGTTATTTAGTATTTATTTTCTCCCGTAATAGATTGATGCAATACCAAAAGTTAATTTTAATTGCTGATTCTCTGTATATCCTACCTTCTCCATATGTTTTAAAAAGTCAGCTCCATCAGGAAATTGATTTACAGATTCCGGTAAGTAAGTATAAGCTTCTTTGTCTTTTGAGACCAACCGACCAATATTTGGAAGGATAAACCGGAAATAGAAATTGTAAAACTGTTTAACTGGAAATACAGAAGGTTTTGAAAACTCAAGTATCCAAACGCTTCCGTTTTTCTTTGTTACGCGATACATTTCCGATAATCCTTTATCTAAATTTTCGTAATTTCGAACACCAAAAGCTACGGTGATAGCATCAAAATATTCATCTTCGTATTTGAGGTTTTCCGAATCTCCAAGTTCAAGTTTTATGAGTTTATCGAGCTTCTTTTTCTTCATCTTTTCTATGCCAACTTGAAGCATATTTTCGGAAATATCGGCACCGATAATTTCTTGCGGTCCACATTTTGCAAGTGCGACGGCTAAATCTCCTGTTCCGGTAGCAATATCAAGAATTCGTTGTGGTTTTTCTTTGCTAAGCATTTTAACCAATCGGCGACGCCATAGGTTATCAATACCTACGGATAAGAAATGATTTAAGAAATCGTATTTCCCGGCAATATTGTTAAACATCTGTCTAACCTGTTCTTTTTTGCCAGTTTGTATATTGTTATTATCCATAGATTTTAATTGTCTCTTTAAGTAATTTTTCTTTGTTAATGGGTATAACACCAAGTTCTTCACAAACTAGTCCTCCGGCCAAATTTGAAAGTTCTGCTAAAACTGTTTTATCTATTTTTAGTGCTAAGCATAAAGAAGCAAGGCTGATAACAGTATCGCCGGCACCGGAGACATCGGTAATGCTACGAGCATGTGCGGGTATTAGAGTCGAGGTAAATGTGCCATTTATATTCTCACTGATAAATACTCCTTGTTCGGAAAGTGTTGTAAATATCTGTTTTACATTGAGTTGTTTCTGGAGTTTTTCAACTTCTTTTTGTAAACTCTTAATGTCTTTTTTATCGAATTGACTATTGGTAGCTTCTTGAAGCTCTTTTAAATTGGGTTTAAATAAATCAACTCCTTGATAGTAGAAAAAGTTTTTACGTTTAGGATCGACAGCAATGGGTATTTTCCCTGATACTAACTTTTTAGTTTTTTCAATAATAGATTTTGAAATAACTCCCTTATCATAATCTTGAAAAATAATAACATCTATTTTGTTATTTTCAATAATTTTTTGAATACGCTCAATAAATATGTCTTGATCTTCTATTAAAAGTTCTTCGTCAATTTCTTCGTCTACTCTAAGCATTTGAGCATTATTTCCAATAACTCTAAATTTTGTTGTTGTTATTCTTTTGTTACTTTTAATAATTCCGGCGTCACTTATGTCTTCGTCTGCTAATAAATTTAAAAAAATATCTGCTTGTTTATCATTACCAATAACAGAACACATTATAGGTTCTGCACCTAATGCCTTAATATTAAGTGCAACATTAGCTGCTCCTCCAAGTCTATTAGCTCGGTGGTTTACTTGCACAATTGGAACTGGGGCTTCGGGCGAAATTCGATCGACATTTCCCCATAAGTAGGCGTCTATCATTACATCGCCTATAATCAAGACTTTTAGTGATGAGAATTGTTCGAAAAGTTGAATGTATTTTTTGGTATCAGTCATATTAATAATTGGTCAACAAAAGTAAAAAATATATCTTAACACTTCTATCTATTGTCAGCTTGATTTATTTTTTAAAATAGTAATGGCTCTTTTATTCTTTTTGCTGCTTTAAAAAGAAAATTAGTTGAGCTTGAAAAAAATCATATACATTAATTATTGCTATGGTAGGGCTAGCAATTAATATAAGTTATTCTTTATCAGTAAAATATCTGCGTTAGCAAAGGTTTGGTCTTACTTATCAAGCTTCTTAAGCAATACTAATATCTCAGATGCTTGAGTATAAAGCTGATTTATATTTTCTTTTTCTTGCGGATTTAATTGTGCGTGTTCAAGATCTTGGATATTATTTTTTATTAGTCCAAATTTCTCACTTAAATCTGTAATTGGATCTTTATCCGGTTCACGAACTGTATTCGTTGAAAAATCTGCAATACCAGAATTGCTTTTATGAGCATTTACAAGTGCTATTTGTGTTTTAATCCTTATGCGTAGTTCGGTAGGTGTAAAAGGTTTTGTGATATAGTCTACGGCTCCCATTTCGAAAGCTTTAAGTGTATCTGTATCATTGTTAATTACAGTAATGAAAATTACAGGGGTATTCGCTGTTTTTTCAAATGTTTTTAATTCTTCAAAAACGGTGAATCCGTCTTTTTTAGGCATCATAATATCAAGAAGAATTAAATCCAATTTATTTTCCTGTGCAAGTTTAATAGCATCATCACCATTGGGTGCAGAGATAACATTATAACCTTCATCAGTTAAAATTTTGTTTAATAAAATAAGATTAGATTGAATGTCATCAACAATTAGAATTGTATTTTTTTGTATCATTTGTAGTTTTTTTACTCTAAGAAACGATCAATTTTATTTAATAAAATGCGCGGTTTAATGGGTTTAGTAATTATATCGTTACATCCTGCTTTAAAAATATCATCTTTATCTGTTCTTTCAGTCATACTTGTCTGAGCAATTATAGGAATATTCAAATGTGTTTTTCTTACTTCTTTTGTGGTAGCAATACCGTCTAATTTTGGCATTACCATATCCATTAAAATAATATCAACCTTTGTGTTTTTTAAAATATCCAAGACCTGATATCCATCACGTGCATGAATTAATTCTGCTTTTGTTTTTTTAAATAGAGCTACAAAAAATAAGTAGTTAACTAGTACGTCTTCGGCAATAAGTATTTTTTTTCCTTCCCAATTATATTCAATTTCTTTGTTTGATTGTAATAATACTTCTTCTGAATCGGCTTGGAGACGTGGCAAAGTAAAGTAGAACTCAGAACCTTTACCGGGTATTGAATCAGCTCCAATTTCACCCTTTAATAAATGACTTAGTTTTTTGGCGATAGCTAAACCAATTCCTTTTCCGGATTTAGTGACTTTCATTTTTTGATGAGCTAATTCATATTCTTCAAAAATATTTTCTAGCTCTTCTTCGCTCATTCCTATTCCTGTATCTCTAACAAAGAATTTGATTCTCTTGTTGCTTTTTAATTGGTAGCCAACAGTTATTGAGCCACTTTCGGTATATTTAATAGCATTATCAATTAAATTACTAAAGATCTGAGTAAATCGTAATATATCTGTAAGAAGGGTGAATTTAGGATCGTCATTTCCAAGATCTAATTCAATTTTTACATTATCGCCACGTACTCTATAGACTTTGTCACTATAATTTTTTACAATATCTCTTAACTCATTGTTAATATAAACCTGAGAAAAATGAATCTCTAATATATTTGCTTCAATTTTTGAAAGGTCAATTAAATCGTTAAGAAGGTGAAGTAAATCCTGACCACTACCATTGATATGTTTTAAATAGCTTATTCTTTCCTCTTCCGAAATATGTTTGCCTTGAAGAATTTCTGAGAAGCCAATAATTGAATTGAGGGGGTTTTTAAGCTCGTGAGCAAGAGAAGATATAAATGTACTGATATTTAGTTTAGCTTCTTCGGATATGCGTGCATTTTCTTCTAAATTCTTGGCGTAATCTCTTAACTTTAAATGGTTATCAACGCGTTTATTAAATTCTTCGGCATTAAAGGGTTTTGAAATATAATCTACAGCACCTGATTCAAAGCCTTTAATAACGTCTTTGTGATTATTCAATCCGGTAAGAAAGACAACAGGGACATTAGATGTTGCAGGATGTTGTTTTAGTTTTTCGCATATCTGAAAGCCGTTTATATCAGGGAGTTTAATATCTAAAATGATAATGTCAAAATTATTTGCCCAAGCTTTTGTTAAAGCTGTTTTTCCGTTGGTTGCAGTCGCTATTTTATAGCCTTTTCCTTCTAAAGCTTTTTTCATTAAGCGAATGCCTAAGCTATCATCATCAACAATTAAAACTTTCGCGCTTTTCCCCATTATTAATTAGTCTTATGTGATAAATGTGTCATATACTTACTAATTTCGGTTAAAGATAAAACAAATTTTTGAGCATTTAGTTTTATCGCTTCTCTGGGCATCCCAAAAACTGTACTTGATTCTTTGTCTTGTACAATAGTAATTGCTTTAGCTTCTTTCATTTCTAAAAGTCCTCTGGCACCATCGTCTCCCATGCCCGTTAATAGAATGCCAATTCCCTGTGATCCGACATTATTAGCCATACTTCTGAAAAGTACATCTACGGATGGTTTATGTCTATTTACTAATGGCCCATCAAGAAAATGAACAATATAGTTTAGTCCTTCTTTATTTACTGTCAGGTGAGTATCGCCTCTGGCAATAAGAGCTACTCCGTTTTGTATAATATCTCCATCTTCAGCTTCTTTAATATAGATGTTGCAAAACTGATTTAATCTGTTTGCGAATGCTTTGGTAAAATGAACAGGCATATGTTGTACCACTAATATTCCGGGTGTATCAATGGGTAGCTCTTGTAGTATTTCTTGTATAGCGTTGGTTCCTCCTGTAGATGCTCCAATAGCAATAATCTTTTGATTTAGAAGAGGTGTTGTTTGGACTAATATTTTTTTCTTTAATACTGCGTCAGCACTGTATTTTGGTGGGATATAAAGTTTTTTCTGACTTTTAGATTGTACTTTAGCTTGACTGGCACTTTTTACTTTATCAATAATTAATTGTATACCTTCTTGCCTTCTTCCTTCCTGCACAAAAGGTTTTAAAATAATCTCTAGTGCACCGTATTCTAATGACTTTATGGTTTCAACAGCTCCTTTTTTTGTTAAACTGGATATAATAACAACGGGAATAGGATGCTGAGACATAATTTTCTTTAAAAAAGTCAAGCCGTCCATTTTGGGCATCTCAATGTCGAGTGTTATTACATCGGGAACTTGCTTTTTCATCAAGGCAGCTGCTTCGTACGGATTTTCAGCTTTGCCAATAATATTTATATCGGGGTCGTGTAGAAGGAAGTTTTCTAACATATTCCGCATACTGGCTGAGTCGTCCACTATTAAAACATTTATTTGTCTTTTATCCGTCATTTAGAAATTATGTTTTTCAATAAACTTATGTAGAATTTTAAAATTTGAACTATCCATTAAAATCTTTCGACCTCTTTTTCCTCCTGTGCTGGAGCTAATAATTTTAATGTCATATTCTGCTATTTTTGATAGTGCCATTTTGATATTTCTATCTCCAATATTGTATAAATTATTGGTTGAATTTATAACATTTCCACCGCCAAATATTTTTGCTTCAAGGTTCTCGATAGATGACCCTTTCCATAACATTTTTTTTATAAGTTTGTCAATAGCAATATTGCCATATTTAGGAGATGCTAAGCCTTCGCCATTCCATAAAGGAAGCATAAAATGGTTCATTCCGCCAATTTTTAATTTATTGTCCCATAGGCACACAGCAACACATGATCCCAATATAGTAGTGAACAGTGTTGGCTTTTTAGATACTTCTAAATTGCCGGGGAAAATAAATATTTTAGGCAGTTCTTTCATTTTATATTAAAAAAGTTCTGTGTCGTCACTTGTAAATAAATCTTCGTCTTCCATATAAAAATTTTGCTCCTCGGTTTTGAGAATAGGTAAGCTTATAGAAAAAGTAGTCCCGTCTTCTTTATTACTTTCAAAATGTAAATTTCCATTTAATAATTCTATATAATCATTTACAATTGCCAAACCTAGTCCATGACCCTGATTTAAGGAATTAATACTCGTGTCAAGTTTTTTAAACCTATCGAAAATTACATTGGCATCCTTTTTAGAAATAGGTTTTCCCTGATTGTTTATTCTAAATAAGAATCCATTTTTATTTAATTCAGCATGTATTCTGATTTTATTTTTTTTCGATGAGAATGTAATTGCATTTACAATTAGATTTATTAATATACGTCTAAGTTTCTCAGCATCTGTTACAAAAAAGTCAGAGGAAAAGAAATGTGTAAATTCAAAATACAGAGCGTTTTTCTCTGCTTTAAGGCGTAGGTTTTCAATTATTTCTTCTAAAAAGTCTTTTATTTTAAGATTTACTAATTCCAGATTATTTTCTCCTGATTCAATAGTTGCTGCTGCAAAGATATTTCTAAGCTGGAAATCCAAATCAAAAGCTTCGCTGTAAATGAGCTTACTCATTGCATGAATTTGTGTAATTTGTGAATCGTTAAGTTCATATATGTTTTTAGAAATACCTAGTATAGAAGTAAAGGGATTGATAATTTCATTTGTGATATTAGATAGAAAATGGCTTTTAAAAGCATCAGATTCTTCTAGCTTTTGATTTAACTTATTTAGCTGTTCAATCAATTGCTTTTGCTCTTGTTTTAGCTTAGTGTTTTCGGTTTTTAATTTTTCTAAATTACTATTATTCATGGTATTATTGTTTTTGAAATACGGTTTGGCTAACATTTACTAAAGGCAAATTCAAATGGGTTATTGATTCAGAGTGACCAAGGAATAGATAAGCTCCCGGATTTAATTTCTTGCTTAAGTTTTGTAAAACATGCATTTGATCTTTTTTGGAGAAATAAATTAATACGTTTCTACAAAATATTACATCAAATTTACCATTAAAATTGTAATTTTCATCCATAAGATTGTGCCATAAGAAACTTACTTTATCACGTAATATTTTTTTTATTCGCACCTCATCTTTAGAAGAATCTTTATTTTTTAAAAAATATTTTTTTTTGGTTTTAAGGGGGATAGATTTAGTGTGACTTAATGGGTAAATAGCTTTTAGAGCTTTTGTTAGCATACGTGTAGAAATATCGGTACCTAGAACACTATAATCATAGTCTTGATGTTGTGTAAGTACATCATTTACTTCCATAGCAATAGAGTATACCTCTTCACCACTAGAACAAGCAGCACTCCAAATCTTCAAGTTTTGCGATTTAGAATTATTTATAAAATGGGGGATAACGGTATCTTTTAAAAACTCAAAGTGAATAGATTCGCGATAGAATTCTGTTTTATTTGTAGAAATAAGATCAATCATATGAGGTAGTTCCAGTACTTTGCCTTCATCTGAAAAAACATATTTTGTATATTCTTCAAAGCTTTGGAAATTTAGTTTTACTAGGCGATTAACCAGTCGACCTTGAATCATAATCCTTTTATGATCAGGTAGCTTTATTCCAAAATTAGCATTTATAAATTTACTTATTTTATTAAACTCCGGTTCTTCAAGTACCGCTTTATATGTCATTATAGGATTAAAATCCATATTTATTCGGATATTTTCTACGTTTAAAAGGGCTTAAATATTTTTATTGTTTTTTAGTGAAAAGGTTTTGTTATTTAATATCAGAACTTAGTTCTGAGAATACTTGTGTTATATTTAAAATTAGAATAAATTTTTCTCCTTTTTGAATAACCCCCTCAATATATTTTGAGTTGTATTCCGTTCCTAATTCAGGAGGAGGTAAAATATTTGCATCATCAACTTCAATAACTTCTTGGACGGAATCCATAAGACTTCCTATTTGAAATTTTTCATCATTAGTTGTAATCTCAAGAACTACAATACAGGTGTTTTTAGTGGTTTCTTGAGGTTTAATTTTAAAGCGAGGATGAGGATCAATTACGGGCAAAACTTGGCCGCGAAGGTTCATCACTCCCAGTACATAATCGGGCGAATTGGGCATCTTGGTAATTTCCGGAACACCTAAGATATGTAGTACATGCGCAACATTAGCTGCAAAGGTTTCATTTCCAAGTTTAAACGTTAGATATGAATTTAATTTTTCCATGCTGTTTTAGTTTTTCATTAAACTTCTATTAAAAAGTTTCGAATTCGTTGTCTAAATCGTCATTGCTATTTAAGTCTAATTCAATTCCTTTTAGTTTTTCTATCTTTTTGTTTTTTCTAGTACTTTTATCTTCAATATATTTTGGTGTAATTTTTTTAATTGATTTTTTCTGATTTTGCTTCTTAATGCGGAAAAAACTAATACTATTGGTAAGTTGCTCTGCTTGAGCTGCCATTTCTTCAGCAACAGTTGCCATTTCTTCACTAGAAGCAGCATTTTGTTGAGTAACTTGATTAAGCGTTTGAATACCTGAATTTATTTGATCTATACCTGAACCTTGTTCGTCACTGGCATGACGGATTTCTTTTACCAGTTTTATTGTTTTGTGAATACTTGGTACGGCTAATCTTAGTAATTTTTTTGAATTTAGACTCAGGTCAACTCCGGTTTTGGAAAGTGAATCAATTTCAGCAGCTGCAGCTTTACTTCTTTCAGCTAGTTTTCCAACTTCGGCAGCAACAACGCCAAAACCTTTCCCATGTTCACCGGCACGTGCCGCTTCAACAGCTGCATTTAAAGCGAGAATATTTGTTTGAAATGCAATTTCATCAATAATGCCAATTTTTGATGCTATGGCCTGTATAGATTCTACGGTAGTATTAATATTTTTTCTTCCGTTTTCAAATTCATCTCCGGCTTGTATTGAAATTTGTTCGGTGATATTAGCGTTTTTAGCATTTTGTATAACGTTAGCAGATATTTCTTCCATAGATGCTGCCATTTGCTCCACTGAAGCCGCTTGTTCTGTTGCTCCTTGAGATATCTGTTGACTATTGCTGCTGAGTTCGTTACTTGTAATTTCAATATTGTTGGCGGCAGAATTAATATCTTCTATTATGTTTTTTAAATTATTAACTAATCTTTTTATATTATCTAATAATTCTCCAATTTCATCATTACCATAATCTTCAATCTCTATTGTTAAATCTCCTTCTGCTATCTTTTTAATGTTTGCATTAGCACTTTTTAAGGATCGGGTGATAGTTGTAATAATAAATACATACATAGTGATAATGATTATAATTCCACTAAGTCCAATGTTGCGAGCTTTAGAAAATGCAGATTCGTATAGTTCATCGCTTTCTAAAGCTATTTGCTGGATTGCTTTATCTTGTTGTTTAATAATTGGACGAATGGCATTCGTTATGGGTTCAATAGCAGAATATAAATCATAAGTGATAAGATTTTCTAATTCTGCTTTATCTCTAGCCGATAGAACTCTTTCGAGTTTATCTAGCATTACATCTGCTTTTTGTGATAAAGTACGAATGGCTAATAATTGATTCTTAGATTTCTCATTATTAAGGATAGTAGAATAAAGTTTCCATTTTTCATTGATTTCCTTACGTGCATTTACAATTGTTTTGCTTGCTTCTTGCCAACTAATTGAATTATTATGAACCTTATTTGCTGCATCAATAATGTTTATAGCATACAAATTATTGATAGAATACAGAAGTATGATGGGTTTAATTCTATCATTCTTTAGCATTTCTATATAATTGTGGGATTTTTTAAGGTTAAGAATAGTGCTGTAGTTTTGCCCTACAATAAAAATAATGGTAATAAAAATCATTAAAATGAGAGCGTGGGAAATTTTGATATTTTTAATAAACTTTTTCATAAAGCTATATTTTTGGTTGAATTCTTTGTTTTATCTATTGAATTAATAATTTTATTGGTATCTAAAACTAAGGCTACCTGTCCGTTACCCATGATTGAAGCTCCTGAAATAATATCGTGCTGATGAAATTGCTTTCCAATTGATTTTACAACCACTTGTGCCTGCTTTTCTACATTGTCAATAATAATTCCCATTCGTTGATTTTCGTAATTGACGACTATCACCATTTCTTTATCAGGTGCTTTAGAGTCAACATTAAAATGTTGTCTGAGGTAAATAAAAGGGATTTGCTCACTATCAATTACCATTGTGTTATTAAAGGCTTTTGTAATTTTGGTATGCGATACTGGTCTTATTTTGTTTATTACCGGAATAGGAATAATATAAGGAGTTTTATCAATGTTTACAATTAGACCATCAATAATAGAAAGTGTAAGAGGGAGTTTTAAAGTAAATGTAGTTCCTACATTTAATGTGCTATCAATTAGCAGTTCCCCTTGAATTTTTTGGATATTTCTTTTTACAACATCCATTCCAACACCGCGACCACTAATATCCGAAATCTTTTCGGCAGTACTAAATCCGGGAAGTGTAATTAAGTTTATAATTTCATTTCTACTAAGTTTGTCATTGCTGCTAATCAAGCCTTTTTTAATAGCTTTTGTTCGTATAATTTCAGGATTAATTCCTCCGCCATCATCAGTAATCTGGATGTAAACATTAGTACCGGAGTAAAAAGCTTTGAGCTTAATGCTTCCCACCTTAGGTTTCCCTTTACTTTTTCGTGTTTTACTATCTTCTATTCCATGGTCAATAGCATTACGAAAAATATGTAAGAGAGGATCGCTTAAATTCTCTATAATTGTTTTATCCAATTCGGTATCAATTCCTTCGGCAGTAAAATTCACTTCTTTATTAACTTCAGCCGATAAATCCCTAATTAGTCGCTTAAAACGTGTTAGCATGCTTTCAATAGGAATTAGTGAGATTTCAAAAGCATTATCTCTTAATTGTCTTGTTAATTTCTCAAGATTTTCTACAGCATCAGTTAGCTCAGGTTTTTTTATCTCCTCAGCAAGTAGGTTAAGCCGTGCTTGGGAAGTAACCATTTCGCTAACGAGGTTCATCAGGGTTTCAATCTTTTTAGATGATACTCTAATAGTAGAAAATGAGTTTGTGCTTTTTGTTACTCTATTAGTGGAGGATGCTTTAGCTTCCTTAGGTTTGGATTCCTGACTGTCAGTAGTTTTCTTGGGTGTATCCTCTTTATTGTCAATATTATCAACTCTCGCTTTTTCTTCTAAAGTATTTGTTTGAACTTCTATAATTGGTGGCTGCTCGGCTATAAGCTTTTTTCCTAAATTTTGTAATTGTATGGTATTAATTAAAAGCTTTTTGTTTTCAAAGTCTTTAATGGCATTTTCAAATTCAGGATATTGTAATAAATTAAATGAACTTAGCTTTTGTATATCAATATTGCTCTCGTCTTCAACGAAAATGAAAACATCCATAATATCTCCAACTTCTGCTTTTGTTGCTAAAATAATTTCCCAAGAAACATAGCAGTTGTCTATTTTTAATTCGTCTATTTCAGGAATTTTTTGAGTGTTTACAATTACATATGAACTACCAAGAGCTGTTAGCTCATCTATTAAATATAAGGGATTAGTTCCGTTTTGAAGAATTTCTGCATTTGGCTCAAAGTGTATATAGTAGGTGGCTATACCATTCGAGATTTCTTCTTTGGCTTCTGCTTGTACAATGGGCTCTTTAGTTTCTTTCTTCTTTTTTCCGCTCGATACAGACTTTATTTCATTAACCAATGAGGTGTAATTAAGTTGAACATTATCGGGTATTTTATCTGGCGATTTTAAAAGCTCTTTTAATAAGTCAACAGATTTTAATGTCAGAGTTAAGATTTCTTTTGTTACAATTAGCTCGCCACTGCGTATTTTATAATAAATACTTTCTAAGTGATGTGTGAAATCAGAAACAGCATTAAACCCAAACATTCCTCCACTACCTTTTAGAGTATGCATTACTCTAAAAACACGATGAACAGCGTCTTTGTCGTTAGGTATTTCTTCAAGGGTTAATAAAGAATCTTCTAAATCAATGATTAGTTCATTGGCTTCTTCTAAAAAACTATTTATTAAATCATTCATTTGGGGTTGTTTTATCTGAGTACTTTACGGATAGTAGATAAGAGTTTTTCAATTACAAAGGGTTTTACAATCCATCCTGTAGCTCCGGCATTTTTGGCTTCTTTTTTTATAGCTATTTGGGTTTCTGTTGTTAAAAAAAGAATAGGAGTGTGTTTGTATTGCTCAATTTTACGGACTTCTTTTATTAGTTCCAAGCCGTTCATTACAGGCATATGTAAATCGGTTAAAAGCAAATGTATAGTTTGTCCGGTAAAATAATTTAAGGCTTCTTGTCCGTTATTTGCTACTAAAACATAATAACCGGCATTGTTTAGGTTAAATTGTACTAATTTGCGGATGCTTTCCGAATCGTCGACAATTAATATAGTTTTTTTCATTACTGTAGATTTTCAATATTTTTAAATCCAGCATGTTTTAACAGCTCAGTTAAATCATCATTTAATTCAAAGGAAATCTCGAATGATTTATTCAAGGCGTTCTCCGATCTTTTTAATGATAATAAATATTGGAGTATTGTTAAATCTATAATACTGGCATCATAAACTAAAAGTTTAATGGTGTCCAAATTTTTTATGGTAGCTTCAAGCTCCTTTTTGATTTCATGGATGTGTTGAATAGAAAGCTCGCCTTTTAACTCAATTAAACTTGAGTTTTCGGTGTCCTGGTTAGGGAAACTGGAAATAGAATAATTGTTCATACAATAAGTCATTAAGAAAAAAAGCAAAGGTGCTTTTTCAATATTTGCTGTAAACTTAATGAATTTTTCATAAACTTTTTTACATAGAAGTGAATTTAGTTCTTGTAAACAACTTTTTGCTAAGCTAATTGTGCTTTATGAGTGTATAATTAATTGGTTGTTAGTATTGTTGTGCAGTTGTTATAAGATTGATGTAATTCTAAATATTTTGACTCTTGTGAAGATTTTGTATTTCAATCTTAAATTTATAATCTGTTATTATATCTAAATGAAGTTATAAGCTATAACTTGGTTTACACTCATTTTTCCATTGTTTATTGTCTTATTTATTTGATCAAATTTTTTTTATTAAAAAAAAGACAAAAATACTTGCAAAACGTTTTACATTGTTTTACATTTGTAAAAAAAAGAATATGTTTTTCGAGCATATAAAATCAAAAGATGAATTAAAGGCTGAGTATCGTCGGTTGGCTAGGAAGTATCATCCTGATTTGGGAGGCGATGCTGCTATATTTTCTTCATTATCTGAAGAGTTTGAAATTTGTAAATCGAAATTAGGCGCTTACCGTAAAATGTTAAGTGATGTACAGGTAGGGGATACCGTTTGGGTAAATGGTACGGAATGTGAAGTTACTTGGGTTGGAACAGAAGTTTTTATTGCTAAAGCTAAAGGTCGCACAAAACATGCTGTATTTAATAAATCTACTGGTTTAGGATTGAGTAATTCCAAATATCGCGCTTCCTTGTTAAATAATTATTTTAAACCCCAAAGAAAATAATCATGTCAAAAGAAAAAAAAGTACATACAGGTTTTAGAATCACAAAAGAAAACCTTGAATTATTAAAGTTTTACGAGAAAAATTTGGGTTTAAATAGAACCAGTGTTTTGGAACTTATTTTAACTATATCCGGTCGCGATAAGAAAATGATGCTTTCTTTATTGAAGAAGGCAATTTCATAATAAATCTTTTAATAAAGACTTTCTGTAGATAAATGTATATCTAAGAAAATTGCTGATAGTAAATTTTAAAGCTCTATAATTTTAATCATTTTTAATAAAATCTTAAAATACAATTACTTTAATCTTTATTTTTGAATTTTAAACTAATA
>JAGGWH010000014.1 GCA_021157585.1 Bacteroidales bacterium
TTGCTCATTGAGTTAGATATGTTATTATTAAGCTTTTTCTTCCTCAGTATCTCCAACTAAAAATTGTTTAAATACAGGAAGTAGTATTAAGATTAGTAAAATAAGAGACATTGTACCGCCAATAACCCACTCAAATGATCCGCGAACAAAATAGTTCCAGTAAGTAGCTACTGCAGATAATAATGTTGCCATAACTAAAGTGTCATATGCCCATTTTTTACGCATAAATACGAAAGGAATCATAAATACCATAAGGTATGAAGCTAGGTAGTTTCCGTAACCGCCTAAAAATAACGATATTGTATTAGGGTTATAAACAGGAGTTGCTTTTTTAACTACAACACTTTCAACAACATGTTTTCCTGTAGCTTCATCCTTATATTTTCTCACTATATCAATAGCTTTGCCAGGTTTGATAGAATCCATTTGCTTTTGAGAAATTGTGGTTAAAGCAATTGCATCATAATAATCTAAATTGGTAAATTGATTACCATAAGGATTGTCATGACGTTGTAGGTTTACATCTCCATTTAAATATTCAGGAATAAACTCGAAATAACGAACACCATGTTGAGCATTCATAAATACCATACCGGCAACTACTCCTATGTAGGTATAAATAATAACTTTAAAAACTTTATTTTTAATACTGTCTTTATCAGCTAATAAGAAAGTGAAATAAGCAACAAGACCAATAACCATAATCCAGAGAACTGGAGGAGTTAAAGTAACATTAGGATCAGGAGGTGAAATTCCGGGAACAGGGCCTTGAGAATAATCGGATACTATTAATACCATCCAAGGAATAAACATTGTCATACCAGCTACACCGGCAATACCTGAAACACCCATACCGGCTGCTCTGGCTCCAAGGCTTCCTTTGTAAATACCATAAGCTACAGTAAGCAGAAGTGCACCACCAAATGCAATGAATATCATCCAAATTGCAAAAGTAGTACCCAAAATAGGTACGGCAGTGTAAAAGTCAGGATCTAGAAGAATTAATCTTTCCATAACGGCATGCAGTGCCAACTTTAAAGTTCCCATTGCTTGTTGAGGAGCAATAATCATTAGGTAAAGACCTACTACGACAGCAACAACTGCTGCTATCATTCGTTGATTTTTTGTTGTTTCTTTAAACATGATTTTTTATTATTTGATTGATTTGTAATTAGAATTATTTATTATAACGTATTTTTTAACATATTACATAATCTATATGTAAGTACTCGCTTACAAAGAAATGCGATTTATTTATATTTTCCAATTTTTTTGAGAACTGATACAGTCTAAGAGCGCTATTAATGAATTCGTTTCGGCTTAAGAAGTATATCAATTCAGGGTTTTTGCATTTAATTTAGAATCAGTTAAAATTACATAATTATCATAATTAATTGTCTCAGATTACTCGAAAACCTTTCCTATTAAGGAATTGACATATGTTAATCACTTAATAAACTTTAAAGTTAGTAAAATATTTTGCATTACGAAAGATTTAGTTTACATTTGAAGTTAGTTAATATTAACTAATTTTAATATATTTTTTTAATGATTCAATAGTGTAGAAGGTTAAGGAATGAGAAGTTTTTGAGATTAGGAGTAATTATTTTGTTGAATACGTAAACTGAAAATACAACTAATATATAAACAGTTTTAATTTTTTTATTAATCAAGTTAGTTTTACAAACTAACTAAAATAAATTTCTTATGAAAAAAATAAATTATTTAGGAGTAGTGATTTCTATTGTAGGTTTCTTTACGGGATTATTATTATTCTATTTATTGGCAGAAAATTATATGCTTGTTGTCAATGGAAAAATGACCAGTATGCCACCCAGACCTGATGAGGCGTTGGCTGTTATAATTACACACTCTATGTTAGGTTGGTTAGGTATTGGAGCCAGTGGTTTATGGGGAGCCGTGCTTTATGGTTTTGTAACTAAACAGGAATGGAGTTGGCGTTATGGATCAATTGCAGCTGCACTACAGATGTTAGCAGGATTTTTCCCCGCTATACCGGCTAAGAGTATTGATTTGCCTGCTGCAACTTTGCCTGTTTTTGTTATTGCTACCGTTTTGTGGTTTGCTATAATGTATATTGGTAAGGTAAATCGAAAACTTCTTGTTTTTCTATTTATTGCAGGAATGGCTTATGTTTTAAGTTATGTAAATGGCGTAGCTATTATTTCTAAGTATCAAACAACAACTTATAATGATGTTTGGAAAGGTATGTATGCGGTAGTATTTGCTGTTACCTGGTTTGCTTCAGCCTCTTGGCTAATTTTAAGTTTTGCCGTGCTTCAGCGTAAATCATACACCATTCCTCTTGGAATTATGGCTGCAATAATGTCTATGATTGGTGGTTATACCCTTGCTATTGTAAATGTAATAGAAGTACATCGCTTTTCTATGTTTTTACCCGCACCATTAATTGCGACAGGATTACTGATTTATTTATGCTTTCCAAGTGCTAAAAAATTACTCACAGAATGGGAGTCTAAACACTATATTTAATTTAAATACGATTTATTCTCTTTTGTAAACTATTAAAGCTGCCTGTTTTTCGGGTAGCTTTTTTTATGTCCGTAAAATACTAGGCATAAAAAAAGCCACCGAACTTTGGTGGCTTTTTACAATTAACTAAAAAACGCATTTAAGCTTTTATTTGCTATGTTTATTTAGTAAAACACCAACAGCAAAAGTAAAAGCCATATTCTTTTTATAATCGAAACCGGCAGCCTCAAAACTTGGAGTTGCTTCCCAATTAGTAAGAGCTACAGTTGCTCTGGCTTCGGCAAATACTTTAACAGGTCCAACAGGAACTTGTGCTCCAACGGTAAATTGACCACCAAAATCGAAACGATTAAAGTTGTCCATTTCCATATCATAGAACTCATCATCTCTAAGGCTAGTGATGTTTTGACCAGCAGCTTGCATGCTTGCTAAAACGGCTGCTTCAGCTGCTTCTTGTGTCATATCGTAGGCACTCATTAAACCAGCAACTGCAGTAGGATTATCCTTGTAATTAATTTCTTGAGCTCCCAATAAATAACCAATATGAGGTCCAATGGCTACATAAGCAGGTCCAAATTTAATTTTAGCCATAATTGGTAATTCAAAGTAATTTAAATTGGTTTGACCATGACCCAATGTTCCACTATTTGCTGTATTAGCATACATATCATAAGCAGAACCTTTTTGTGCAAAGTTAAGTTCAATATGCATATCAACTTTAGGATTGATAGGTCTTTCAAGAACTAAACCAATGTTAACACCGTTGGTTAATTTTCCGTTAATGTCCATCATATCCAAATAATCGGCAAAATTATCATCAATACGTAAACCTGACATATTGTAGCCGAATCGGAGACCGACAGTTTGTGCGCTTACTCCTAAACCTAGGAATAAAACGAAAGCAATAAGTACTATTTTTTTCATAAGATTAATATTTATAAATGTTAATTTGAGTACCAAAATTATGAATCCAATTCGTTAATACAAGCCTTTTTGTTTAATGTAAGCTTTTTTGCAAGCTTGTTAAAACCCTGTGTGTAGCTTGATTCTACGTGTAAGTAAGTGTATACATACCTGATAATCTTTGGTTTAGCTTACTTGCTCTTAAGTGCATGTTAGAGCTGTATTTTTTTTAAAAAAAGTGTTAATTTAGGCTTAGTCTAAATAATATTTTGCTTCTGTTTAGCTAAAATGATAGTATTTTACTGTTTGAATGATTTATTCTAGGCTGAAATTATTTTGAAAAGAGAATCGAAAAATTTATTTCCTCTTTCGCTGAGTGAATATTTTTGATTATCAAGTTGCCAATTTTTTACAATCATTCTAAAAGAACCCATAATGATGACAGCTAATTCTTCGGTTATAATATCGCGTCTAATTTCTTTATTTCTCTGACCTTCTTCTACAATTAATTTAAAATATTTATCATTTTGCTTTATAAGGTTGACGATTTTATCGGAGAGCAATTTCTTATTTCTAAAAATTTCATCCGAAAAAATTACAGAAACAATATAAGGGTTTGAACTAAACATCTCTATTAACTGATTAAGCATTGTTTTAAGCTTATTTAGAGCTGTTAAATTACTATTAAGAATAGGCTGTGATTTGCTATCTAATTTCTCGCGAAAATCATCAAGCATAGTAGATAATATATCGTCTTTACTTTTAAAATGTCTATAAATTGCAGCCTCGGTTAAACCAATAGCCTGCGAAATATTTTTAATGGTTAACCCTTGAATTCCTTTAGTGTGAATCAGTTTTATTGTTTCTTCAATTATTTGATTTTGTCGTTTGGAATGCATCAGTTTTATGCTGTTTTGTAAGCTGTGAATGAATTTATTGGTTAACGAAATACGTTATTCGTATTTTGCAAAGGTATAAAATACTATTTGTTTTTATAATTTTTGATGTTTTTAGCGAAAAAATAATCTTTAATAGATAATTTTAGGATTGAATAACGTATCTCAAATAGGTTTAAATAATATGCTACTTTGGTTTTTTTTAAATCTTCACGGAATTTATTCAAATTTGATTTTTTTAATGTATACTTGCTTAGTATTAATCATTTAAAAATTAAAAAAATGAGAAAAATTACAATATTATTGATAGCTATGTTTGCTGTAAGTATAACTTTCGGGCAAATTACTTCAACTACATCAGGTGGTAATTGGAACGACGCTTCAACTTGGATTGGAGGAGTAGTCCCCACTGCAAATGATGATGTAGTGATTGATGGAACAGTATATCATAATTATAAAAATGATGCTTGTAAAAATTTAACTGTGAATGATGAAAAAACACTTACAACTTTAAATGCAACTATGAATGGTTGGCCACTTAAAATAATGGGCGATTTAATTAATAATGGTAATCTCAGAGATAATGATGCAGGTGATTGGTTGCAGATAAGTGTAAATGGGAATATTGTTAATAATGGAGTTTGGACAAACTATGGTGTCGCTTTAATTGGCGATTCAGACCAAATAATTTCCGGAAATAAACCAATTGCTGCCTATTTTATTATGACACAAAATACAAACCGTATAATTGCCGGTTCTGATTTAAGTATTGCGGGTACAACTTTACTTTTCTATAAAAAAAATGAGTTTGTAATTGAAAGTGGAAAAACGGTATCTATTCTTTTTTCTGATGCTCAAAAATGGGGTGAATTTATGCCTCCAACCAATACAGCTCAAAGTGTGCAATTTACAGGTGGCGGAACACTTATAACCGATGGTAAATATGACTTGGGAGGAGCCGAAACGGCTGCTGTTACAGTTATTAAAGAATAATAAATAAAATATATAGTTTTTCAAAAAGCGTTAACTACTCTATTAGTATTGATTGTAAAAGGTGATGGGTCAAGCTTCTTTTTTCTTGGTAAGTAAAAAGTATTTAAGCTATATTTTTGTTTTCTCTTTATCTATTTTTATTAAGTTTTTACCTATACTTATTTTAGTTTGGGGGTTGAGTTTTGTAGCGCAAATTATTGTGGAGCGTAAACTGCAATTTCATTTTACATTGCCTCAAGCAATACTTGTTGTATTGTATTTGCTTTACGTTATTGGGATTTTTTGGTCTTCTAATGAAAGAGCTGCAATGTTTGCTCTTGAAGTAAAACTTTCTTTAGTAGTTTTTCCTATAATGATTGGGTTAGACAGGGCTTTTTTTAAAGAAAATATAACAGGAATTTTATTATTCTTTGTAGCAGGAATAATTGCTTCTTCATTAATTTGCTTGTCAACTGCTATTTGGGAGTCTTCTTTTTTTCTTCCGAATGGATTTAGTTTTAATACAATAGATCCAAAATTTGCTGAATGGTCATATGGAGGAAGTCGCTTTAGATATTTAGGTTTGTCGCGTTTTTTACATCCAACCTATTATTCATTTTATGTTTTGTTTGCTCTTGTTGTTACCCTTGTGCTTTTAAAAAGGAGGATTTTCTCAAATAAATATCTACTGTTATGGTTAAAAATGTCAATACCACTTTTCATTTTAATGATTTATCTGCTTTCTTCTAAAGCGGTGTTAATAAGTGCTTTAATTATTTTTATTGTGTTTTCTGGCATTATATACAGAAGATATAATAATAAATTTATAAAATTTTTTATTTTATTTTTAAGTTTGGTTTTTATAATAGTTGCTCTTAAGAATCCTCGTTTTGAAGAAATTGTAAAAGCAGTAAATAATCCCGAATTGTTAACGGATAACAGTAGAGATGGCAGCTTTATTTCGCGCATACACATTTGGAAAGCAGGAGTGGATATTATTGAAGATAATTTTTTGTATGGTGTTGGTCCCGGCGATACAAATGATGAATTATTGATTAGGTATAAAAACTATAAATATAAAGATCCTTTGCTTAAAAAGTCCAATGCACATAATCAATATATAGAAACATTTATTGATTTGGGTTTAATAGGTTTTTTTGTATTGCTGTCGGCATTATTTGTACCATTTTTTTCTTACGAAAGAAGAAATATTTTATTTAGGTTTTTCTTGTTTATAATAGGGTTTAACTTTTTGTTTGAGTCTATATTAAATACACAAGCTGGACTTGTATTTTTCGGGTTTTTCTATAGTTTACTTTCTATTGTTGATGAGGACGATATACGAAAGTTGTCAGCATAATTTGCAATTTGTTTTACTTTCCGATACAAAACTTCCCAAAAATATTTCCAAGTAATTCATTGTTTGTGACTTCACCCGTTATTTCTCCTAAATAATGCAATGCTGTGCGAATATCAATAGCAATTAAATCGGTGGGGATTCCATCGTCGAATCCTTTTTTAATTGCAAGTATAGATTCGGCAACTTTATTTAAAGCTCCTAAATGGCGAGCGTTTGAAACAATGGTATTATCACTCAAATCTAAATCTTTTACCGAATCGATTAAACTATCCATAATCAAATTGATATTCTCATTTCGCTTGGCAGAAATAAATATGGTTTCTAAATCAACATATTGATTAAAAAAACGAGGCATCTCAACCAATTCATCTATTTTATTACCAATCAGTATAAAGCGTTTGTTTTTGTCTTCTATATGTTCTTTAAAATCTTCTAATGTTTCGCTCAGTTCATTTGGTGTCGATTTAGTCATATCACAGACATAAAGAATAATTTTCGACTGACGGATTTTTTCGTAAGTACGTTCAATACCAAGGTTTTCTATTTTATCGGCTGAAGAACGTAGTCCGGCTGTATCAATAAATCGAAAAGTAAATCCTTCAATACTTATAGTGTCTTCAATGCTGTCGCGTGTAGTTCCGGGAATTTCCGATACTATGGCTTTTTCTTCTTGTAAAATACGATTTAATAGTGTTGATTTCCCCGCATTTGGCTTTCCGATAATGGCAACAGGAATACCGTTTTTTATAACATTTCCTAAAGCAAAAGACTCAATAAGTTGTTGTACTTCTTTTTCTATATCGGTGAGTAATTTTAAAAATCTTGTTCTATCGGCAAATTCTACATCTTCTTCGGCAAAATCCAGTTCTAACTCTATCAGCGATGCTAAATCGACTAATTCTTTACGTAATACTTTTATTTTTGTGGAGAAGCCTCCTCGCATTTGTTCTAATGCTAGATTATGTGATGCTGTTGAGTTAGAGGCAATTAAATCTGCTACGGCTTCGGCCTGACTTAAATCAAATTTGCCATTAAAAAATGCTCTTAAAGTAAATTCACCGGGATCGGCCATTCGTGCTCCTCGTTTTAATAACAATTCAATCAGCTTTTGCTGAATAAAGGTAGAACCATGACAAGAAATTTCTATACTATCCTCACCGGTATAGCTGTGTGGGGTTTTAAAAACGCTTACTAAAACTTCATCTAAAAGGACATCGTCGTCGTAAATTTTTCCAAAATGAAGAGTATAAGCTTCGGCTTGCTGAATATTTATCCTTTTTTTTGAAGCTTTAAAAATGGAATCTGTAATTTTAAAACTTTCAGGTCCTGAAAGTCGGATAAGAGCAATAGCTCCACTCCCTTGAGGTGTAGCAAGTGCGCAAATAGTATCGTTATTGGCCAGATGATTGAGCATAGCAAATGATTTTATTGTGCAAGCAAAGTTACGTTGTAAAAAGGCAATTGTCAAAGAAAATCAACAAATTAGATATGCGTGGTTAGAGTAAGTAAGAAAAGTTTATTTGGAATGGATATAAAATCATTTTAATTTTCCTTTTTCTATTCGTTAATGTTGAAAAACTTTTACTTTTGTTATCTAATTTTTTTACGTACTTATAATACAAAAAAACCTAAATAAAATGAGTATCCTAGTAAACAAAGACTCTAAAGTAGTCGTTCAAGGATTTACCGGCGGCGAAGGTACTTTTCACGCAGGTCAAATGATTGATTATGGTACCAATGTTGTTGGCGGTGTTACTCCCGGTAAAGGAGGGCAAGAGCATTTGGGAAAACCAGTTTTTAATACTGTTCAAGATGCCGTAGATAAAGCACAAGCTAATGTTTCAGTTATTTTTGTTCCACCTCCATTTGCTGCTGATGCGATTATGGAAGCTGCAGAAGCAGGAATAGAAGTAATTATTTGTATTACCGAAGGTATTCCTACCAGTGATATGGTAAAAGTAAAAGAATACTTAAGCGATAAGAATAGCCGTTTGGTTGGCCCTAACTGTCCTGGTGTTATTACTCCTGGTGAAGCTAAAGTGGGTATTATGCCCGGCTTTATTCATAAGAAAGGTCGTGTTGGTATCGTTTCTCGCTCAGGAACCTTAACTTACGAAGCTGTAGATCAGTTGACTAAAGTAGGTCTTGGACAAACAACAGCAATTGGTATTGGTGGTGATCCAATTATTGGCACTACAACCAAAGAAGCTGTTGAAATGTTTATGAACGATCCTGAAACCGAGGGTATTGTTATGATAGGCGAAATTGGTGGCGGTATGGAAGCAGAAGCTGCTGAATATGTTAAAGCCTACGGTACAAAACCTGTTGTTGGTTTTATTGCCGGCTCTACTGCTCCTAAAGGTCGTACAATGGGACATGCCGGTGCAATTATTGGTGGCAAAGCCGATACTGCGGAAGCTAAGAAAGAGATTATGACAGACTGTGGTATCCACGTTGTGGATTCTCCTGCAGAAATAGGTCGTAAGATGAAAGAAATTTTAGGCTAAGCCGAATTCCTATATACTGAAAACGCTTGATTTCAATGAAGTCAGGCGTTTTTTTATGCTGAGATTAATTTCAAATTAAGCTTGTTAAATTTAACAGCCTCCCGACTGTATTTATTAGTCAGAGATTAATATTTATAAATGACGTAATCTATAGATTAGACCAAGTGATGATCAAAAGGTTAAAACTTTGTCATTTGACCTCAAAGAAATTTCGTCAGTTTTCATATGTAATGTAGTGGTTAAAAATAGAAGTTGTTTGATTATCCTTTGGTGACAAAAGGATAAGAGTTCTTCTATTTCAACGGAATGAAATATAGAAGACAAGAAATTTATTTGTAGTCTTGAATTTTTGTTTCTTTTGTTTCAAGACAAAAGATAAGTGTTATTCACACTGCTAAGCTTAATCTGAGGATTAAGCTTGTTAAATTTAACAGCCTCCCGACTGTATTTATTAGTCAGAGATTAATATTTATAAATGACCTAATCTATAGGTTAGACCAAGCGATGTGATTTAAGTTTTATTTTAATATGGTTTCTTCTTGAAGTTTTCTAATTTGACCGGCAATTGAGGTTTTACCGTGGTGTTCTTCGTAGTTTTCACAAGAGTAACCGGGATTAGTATCGCAGGTACAGCCTAATTTAGTTCCATCAGAAACTTCTATGTCGGAGCTGCAAGTTTTAGTAAAAATGCCATCTTTGAAAATAAACATTTTTATAGCAATTAAGGCAAATGCAATGCCTATTAATGCAGTAGACAGGAGTATTAATTTAAAAATCATGTTCTTTGTATTAAAAGAACAAAATTAACTATTTAGATTGAAACATATGTAAATAAAATATAGTTTTAACAATTAATTTTGACTTCTGCGGAATTCTGCACAAACTATAGCACTTGCAATAGATGCATTTAATGATTCTGCTTTAGATTGTGAATAGTTAGGTATAAATAACGGTCTTGTTATTAAGCTTTGTACTTCTTGTGAAATCCCTTTCGATTCGTTACCAATAACAATAAAGCCCGATAGGCTTAGGTTTTCTTCGTAAATATTTTTACCGTTTAACAATGTTCCGTAAATGGGAATTTGCTGTTTTCTTAAGAAAGTAGGAATGTCTTCATAATAACATTTTACTCGAAACAAAGAGCCCATAGTAGCTTGCACTACTTTTGGGTTAAAACAATCAACGGTATCTGTTGAACAAATAATCTGTTTAATACCAAACCAATCTGCTGTACGTATTATTGTACCTAAATTTCCGGGATCTTGTATATTGTCGAGCACTAAATAAAGAGAATCAATATTTGTTGTAAATTCTTGATATTCGGGTATTTTAACTACAGCTAAAACTTCGTTAGCGGTTGAGAAATTACTTAGCTTTTGAAGTGCTTTTTCCGATATCTCTTTAAGGGCGAAATTATTCAAATCGCTATGAGAATCTATCCATTTTTTATTTGCTGCAATAAATTTAATTTCAAAATTAGTGTAGTTAATTAATTCGCTTATCATTTTAGGTCCTTCTACGAGAAAAAGACCTGTTTTCCGACGGTTTTTAGTTAGTTTTAGGGAATTGATGAGTTTTATTTCGGCTTGACTAAGCATAAATTTTTTCAGCTAATTTACAAATTATACCAATTGTTATTCAAAATTCTGTTTTTGCATTTACAATGGTTAATACTTATGGTATATCGATAAAAGGCATAAAAAAAATCCCGAACCTTGCGGATCGGGATTTATATCTGTTTTGAAAGATTTATTCTTCAGTAACAACTTCAAAAGTAATGTTTGCAACAATGTCTTTATAAAGTTGAGCGGTAGCTTTATAAGTTCCTACTTCTTTAATTGTTTCGCCTTCAATGGTAATTTTCTTGCGATCAACATCGTAATTGTGTTGCTCTTTAATAGCATCAGCAATTTGAATAGCATTTACAGAACCGTAAATTTTACCGGAAGCAGCAGCTTTGGTAGCAATTTTTACGGTTAAACCATCCAGTTTCTTAGCTTCTGCACTGGCTTCACTTCTGACTTTTTCAATCTTATGTGCATATTGTTTTTTTACTTCTGCTAAGATTTTTTTGTTGCTGTCGTTGGCTGCAATTGCAATGCCTTGAGGAATTAAATAGTTACGTGCGTAACCATTTTTAACTTCTACTATATCGTCTTTATATCCTAAATTTTGGACATCTTTTTTTAAAATAATTTGCATCGATTGTCCTCCTTTTATTTTAGTAAATCACCAACATATGGCATTAAAGCAATGTGACGTGCTCTTTTAACTGCTTGAGCAACTTTTTTCTGATATTTGGTTGATGTACCGGTTAAACGACGTGGAAGTAATTTTCCTTGTTCGTTTACAAATTTCAATAAAAAGTTTGCATCTTTATAATCAATATATTTTATTCCGCTTTTCTTAAAACGGCAATATTTTTTCTTTTTAGTATCTACCGCAATTGGGGTTAGATATTTAATGTCTGTATTTTGAGCCATTGTTAAAAGTTTTAATGTTATTAATTTGCTTTAACTTTTGATTCGCCTTTTTTCATCGCTCTTTTCTTTTCGTTATAAGCTATGGCATGTTTATCCAAAGCAACTGTTAAGAAACGAAGAATACGCTCGTCGCGTTTAAATGCAACTTCGTAATCGCGAATTTGCTCGCCTTCCATACGGAATTCTAATAATTGATAGAATCCTGTTGATTTTTTTTGAATAGGATAAGCGAGTTTTCTCAAACCCCACTCTTCCTCATGGACAATCTCAGCACCGGCCTCCTTTAGGAGATCACGATACTTGCTTACCGCTTCCTTCATCTGTTCGACAGATAAAACGGGAGTCATAATGAAAACGGTTTCGTACTGTTTAACCATTGTTTAATTTTTTTTATTTATGTTATTAATTTATTGATCTACAGACAAGTAGATATTTACTCATCAAATAGGGCGGCAAAGGTAAAAAGATTTGACTAAAAATCAAATAAATAAAAAGATTAATTTTATTGATACAGAGCCTTTTAAGAAAGGAATTTTATTAATTCTGATACAATAAATTCGGCTGCTTTACCATCTCCAAAAATTGCAGGAAAAAAATGTGGAGGATAGTCAGTAAAAGTTTTATATGCGTTTTCTATTTTTTGCTTGTCGACATCGCATAAAAGAGCCGTTTTTAATTCAACCAATTCCTTCCATTCGGTTTCGGGACGAGTAATTATACAGGCTTTTTGGAAATAATAAGCTTCTTTTTGAACTCCTCCCGAATCGGTAATAATAAGTTTAGAATTTCGCTCTAAATATAGCATATCTAAATATGCAATAGGCTCTGTTAATATTATATTCTTGGTCTCTTGAAGTTTTTGGTAGAGATTTTTGTTTTGTGTTAACTGCTTGCGTGTTCTTGGATGCAGAGGAAAAACTAAGGTTTCATTATGCGTAGTCGCTAAATTAATTATGCTTTCAATTAATGAAGTTAAACGCAAAGGACTGTCGGTAGTTGTATTGCGATGTACAGTTGCCAATATAAACTTATTCTTTTCAAGATTTAATTGGTTGAGAATAGTGGAGTTTTGTTCTGCTATTTTGGAAAAATATAAGCTGTTATCGAGCATTATATCGCCACAATGATAAACTTTTGGATTGTCTATTGATATAGATTTGTTCTTTTTAAAAGAAAATCCTTCATTTTCTAAATTCTTAATCCCTGTTTTTGTCGGACTAAAGAGTAGGGTAGAGGAATGATCGGATATTATTCTGTTTAATTCTTCCGGCATTGTTTTGTTGAATGAGCGCATTCCTGCTTCTATATGAACAAGTGGAATCTGTAGTTTTGCGGTCGACAAAGCTCCTGCAAGAGTTGAGTTGGTGTCTCCATAAACAATAACTAAATCGGGTTCTTCCTTAAGTAGAACTTGCTCAATATTTATTAGCATTTGTGCTGTCTGACTGCTTTGTTCTCCGGCTTGAATTTCAAATTGGTAATTGGGCTTTGGAATGTTTAGTTCTTCAAAAAACACTTCCGACATATTAAAATCGTAATGCTGTCCGGTATGCACTATAAGTTCTTTTATTTGAGGATGTTTCTTAAAAATACGGCTTAAAGCAGCGGCTTTAATAATTTGTGGACGAGCACCTACAATAGTTATTATTTTATGCATTGACAGTTTTGGATTAATAAAAGCGAATTTAGTAAAAATAGATGAAGTTTTAATTCTATTTAATCAGGATAGTATATTTTCATCAGCAAAGCTGAAATAATTATCGTTACCAAAAATTAAATGGTCTAAAACGGCAATTTCTAATGTTTTTCCTGCCTGAACAATTTTATGTGTCAGTTGGTTATCTTGTTCGCTAGCCTTTAAATTTCCTGATGGGTGATTGTGACATAAGATAATAGAACTCGCTTGAGCATCAAGAGCCATTTTGAAGATTTTTTTCGGATCGGCCACAGTGCCCGCTATTCCGCCTTCTGAGATTCTTTTTTTGCTTATAATTTGATTATTGCGTTTTAAAAGAATAATCCAAAACTCTTCAAAAGATTTATCTGCTAAGTCGGCATAGAGCAGCTCAAAGGCATCGCGACTGCTGCGAATGGTTTTTTGTTCAAGAGCTTCACTCGATCGTCTGCGTCTTCCCAACTCTAGGGCTGCAATAATATTTAATGCTTTGGCTTCGCCTAT
Organism: Bacteroidales bacterium; assembly: GCA_021157585.1. NCBI lineage: Bacteria > Pseudomonadati > Bacteroidota > Bacteroidia > Bacteroidales > Bacteroidales bacterium. Next base: position 13,815 of record JAGGWH010000014.1, read on the forward strand.
ACCTTTGAATTTTTTTAAATCGTTTACGCTTAAGCCGGATAAAACATTTAGGTTATTATTGTTTTCTGTTAAGATACGCTGAGAAAGTTCAACTGCCGACTCGTCGCGATTACCCGAACCGATAAGGATGGCTAATATTTCAGCATTGCTTAAGCTCGATTTTCCTTTTAAAATTAATTTTTCTCGTGGACGGTCTTCTTCGGCCCAATACTTTATGCTTTTTCCTGTGGGGTAACTCATCGTTATCTTTTTTGAAGGGAAATAAATTATGGTATTAAAAATTCCAATAAGGTAACCCAAAGATAATCAATGATTTTGATAAAAACAAAAAAGCCACCCCTTATAAAAGGAATGGCTTTTAAAAATATTTTTCAGAAAACTAAGCTAATGTATTAACTGCTTTAGTCAATTTTGATTTCAAATTACCAGCTTTATTTTTATGAATGATAGAACGTTTTGCGTTTTTATCAATAATAGACAGTACAGAAGGTAATTGATTAGACGCTTCTGTCTTGTCTGTCATACCTCTTAAGCGTTTGATAGCAGTACGCATAGTGCGTGCAAAATATCTGTTTCTTAATTTTCGTGTCTCAGCTTGTCTGATTCTCTTAATTGCCGATTTATGATTAGCCATGCTTTATCTTTTTATTAAATTCTAATTCTGTTCCTGTATTTTGGGCTGCAAAATTAATACAAAATTGCTAATTAGCAAACATTGTTTTGTTTTTTCTTGTAAAATTTCAGGTTTAGAGAATGAGAGGGAAATATGGTAGTTTAATTATCAAAATATTACCTTAATACGTTTATCTTTTTGATATTGTGTAATTTTGGCGGTTTCAAATTTGAGTTCTGTTTTTACGTAATATAAAAAAGCGCGTGCTACTTCAAGATTTTCAAATTTTCCAATGGAATAGTAGTAGTCTTTGTCATCTCTAAATTCATTTATGGTTTCTTCTCCTGCTTTATTTTTTAAAAGATAAAGAGGTATTGGTTGATTGTATGATAAGGCAATTTCTATTCGGTATAATATTTTGCCGTTTGAATTTGCATCTTTTTTTACCGCTTGATTGATATTGTTTGTTGTATTGGAAACGGTGGATTTTGGTTTTTTTTGTGATGATATTTTACTTGATTGTGAGCTTGGCAAAATTACTCGTTTTCCGTTTTTATAATAAGTAACAAAGGCTTGCGGAATATTATTTTCTTTTCGAACCTTAGCACATAAGCGATGGGCTTCCTCTATATTGTTTGTAGCATACAGATTGTAACGATACCATCCGTCAGCCTGCGAAATAAAAATCTTATCCTTTATTTTGTGTTTTATTTTGAAACTTTCCAAATCGCCGAATTTATTTCTACTTGCCATTATTTGAATACGATAGAGTGCTGTTGTTGAGTCTATTTGTTTTTCTATTTTTTTAGTAAGTGTCTGCTGTGGCTCTTCTTTTTGATTAATTGTTTTTTCACTTTCCGGTGAAGTGGTTTTAAATTGTTTTTCTTTAAGCTTTTTTGCATTAAATTTTTGTTGCTCCTTGATAGATAATCCTTTATACCAACTTTCTTCAGACATTATTTCAGTGTAAGTGGCAAATTTAATAGGAAATTCATCTCCCTTTTTATTCATTATTTCTCCTTCAATTAAAATAGGGTAGGTGCCTTTCTCAATCTCACTTAATTTTATATGAATAGGTATAGTTGTGCTGTCTTGATTTATTGGTAAAATAAAATCGTATTCGTAGTGATAACCAAGTTTTGTAAAACATACATCTTTATTTGTTGCTGCTTGTGGTATAAAACCACTAGGACATATAACTCGGAAAAATCCTCTTGCCGAAATACCTATTTTTGAAATATCTATTTGAATGTCGAATCCTGTATGAGGGGCTGTTTCGGGTACTTTACAGACTATCGAAAAAGGGTTTTCAGCTTCCTTATTTGTTTCTTCTTTTTTAGGCTTTTTTTTCTTTGTAATTGGTTGGTTAGCAAGGCTGTCATATGCTAAATCGAAAAAATTATAAGGCAAAAGTTTTGGCGTGGTTTTTTGTTTTCCCAAATGATAATTAATGCCGATAGTAGTAAAACTGTAGCTATCGTAATTTCCACTGCTAATACCATCTATCAAATCACTAAAAACTAGATTGTAATTACTGTTGAAATATGTTGAAATAGTCGGCGTTATTTGGTATTCTATTTTTATTCCTGCCGGTATGTAAAATCCAAATTCTTTATTGGAATTAGTCCATCCCAAATTACTTAGAGTATCTCCATTGCTGTAATTTTGAGTTAAATTTTTCCATCCCATTATTCCTGCTCCACTTTCGATATAAAAAGATAGTCGAGTTTCTTTTTTTGTCAGCAATGCTATTGGATTTATTGCTCCTTTTATGGCAAAGGATAAAACCTGAGTTTTAAACCCGATAGTATCGGCTAAAACCTCTTGTTTCCCTTTTAATGAAATAAAACTTATTTCGGAATTGAGTTTTAAGGCTGGACTAAATGTTCTGCCAAAAACAATACCGCTTCCGGCTTGAAGCTCTTGCATTTTTGTGGATGGCCAAAAAGAATTAAATTTAATATCTCCCCAAAACGTAGTTATTCCTCCATTTACACCTATAAACCATTTTGTATTACTGTCTTTTTTTTCTTTTGATTTTTGGGCAAATAAAGCTTGTGTACTTATGCTTAAAAGTATGATAATTAGTATTTTATATTTTGTTAGTTTTCTCAATTTTAAGCGTACTTAGACAGTTGGAATAATACTATCCCAACTAATCAAAAATAATTGAATTCAAATAGCAATGAGAATTTTATTGAAAGATGTATAAACAAAAGGATGTTAATTAAAAAATGAGTTAATTAGAAGGCTAGTTTTTTAATTATTCATATATTTTTTCCTCTACAGTTTTTCTTAATTACTTTTAAAGCTTTCTCATCCTCAATCCCAAGTGTTTTTGCTTGTCGGAAGTCTGCGCAGGCTTTGCTTTTATTGTTTAACATTAGATAGGATAAACCACGATTATAGTAATTTCTTATCCAAGTTTGTTTTTGTTTTGAATCTTCGGGTTCTAAAAGTATAGCTTTTTCAAAAGAACGTATGGCCGCTTTATAATTTTTCAACTGATGCTGTGTGCTTCCCATAATAGCATACAAAAGCCAAAATTCGGTATCGGGTTTTTGCTTAAGAGCATTTCTGAAATCGCTTAAAGCTCCTTCGTAATTTCTTCGTTCATAACGTAATGCGCCTCGTTTGTAGAAGTCGTTAAAGCTTTTGGGTTCTTCAAGATTAAATTCGGGTTTATAAACATTAATTGCTCCAAAAAAATCGATAAATGTTTGATAAGGAACCTCAAAATAGCTACGCTCAAAATGCTTGCTTTTGTTTGCCGGCAGCAAATACTTTTGGTAGATACTCTTTTGATTGAAGAGGTTTACATAACGAAAGCGGAATAATTTTTCACCATCAACTATGGTTGGCATCAAAGCTAATATCATAGTAAATTTTGATGGTTCTTTTGTTTTGCTTACACGTAGAATATTATACCCAATCTGTGTGCTTAGTTGCTTTTTATTATAATTGATAATGTTATCGGAACAAAAAATATCTAAATTAATTGCTGTTGGCTCATTAAACTTAGTTGTAGCAGCCATAATCTCTTCTATCTTTTCTGAATGGAATACAAAGTATCGAACGTTATTTGTTTTATGAAAATTCTGACGTAGTGCAGGAAATTCAAAATATCCTCCCAAATATTTGATTGTTAATATAATATATTGTTCATCACCAATTAAAACTTCTTGTATCTCTATCTGTTCAAAATTCTGACGCCCAAGTTTTTGCATAGGATCAGCATAACGGTTTTTCTCTGATTCATATAGTAGAATCTTATTCTTTTCGCTTAGCCAACTTCCGTTATCTTGTAAAACCCAACCCGTTGCTTCTTTAATAACCGCTTTTACTTCACTAATTTCCGGAAGATTAGATTTGCTTCGTTCAATTTCTTGGGCATTTAAGCTAAAGTTTGAAAGAAGAAGGAGAAAAAGGACAATCGGTTTTTGCATATTATTAAATTTCTTAAACAAATATAGAAAGATTTTGCCCTGTCTTATTAAACTGGAGCTTTAAAATATATAATTGATAGTCTTGCAGCTTAGTTGTACAAATAAAAAAGCCCAACTGAATGTTGGGCTTTTAAGCGTTTAATAAATCTCCAGTTTTTGGATTGTTCTCTGATTTTTATTTTTCAGTTCAACGAGATAGATGCCCTTAACAAGATTTGATAAATCAAGATAAGTTATCTCATCATTTAATCGATCCTCATTATATACCATCTTTCCCAAATAGTTGTAAATACGCAAAGAATAGGTAGTCGTTAAATTTGCTTGGATTTGAATTTGCACTTTTCCATTAGAAGGGTTTGGATACAAACTAAAATACTTTGGATTTTCAAGTTCCGCAGCAGGAAGATAATCAGATGTTTGCAATTGGATCTCCTGCATAGAAGGCAAATCAGCATCTTTTAGTCCCCAAAAATAAATAATGTACTGAATGGTATTTTCGCTTAGATCGATAATTGTATTCTCAGGAAACTGAATTACCGGACCATAGCTGTCATCACTTCTTTTTTCTCTTAGTGTAACGGAAACACCGGAGCGTTCAGAGTCTGTAATGTCATATTCGATATATCCGCCCCAGGCTCCTGTTGAATTAACAATATCAGAAGAATAAAGATATCCACCATACACTTTTTCAAGTACAGTTCCATTTTTATAAAAATCAGAGGTAGCTACTCCGCCAAAAGTACTATTCCCTACACCACCATAATATAAATTACCATTATAAGACAATAAGTCAAAAGCATAGGATTCTGTGGGGAGAGTGTGGATTAGTGTGATTGCTGATCCGTCGTACTGATAGATTTGGCCAGATAGGTTATTGGCGCTGGACTCTGTTGATCTTCGGGTTGAAAAGGCGATATTATCACCATGGATAACCATTTTCTGAATACCGTAGCCATCGTAGACCATAGTCCAATCTGAACCATCATAGGAATATATATTTCCAGTATTGGACTGTGTGTCGTATCCCCCAGCGTATAAAATACCGTCTTTTATCACTAATGAGGTTACGGTCATTAGTGGAGTATCGTAAGCCGTGAGCCAGTTTGACCCGTTCCATTTGTAAATAGTTCCAGACCAGTGTGTTCCTGCATATAATTCACCATCATATTCGCTAAGAGAAGTAACACCGTTAGAGAAACTGCTTCCCATATCTTCCCACTCTTCGGATGTGCTGTTCCATTTAAGCACACAGCCATTATAGCCTCTTCGAGCACCTACTAATAAATCCCCATCAATGCTTTCAATGCTAAAAGTTGATGTGGTTCCAAGCGGTGTTAGATCTGAAAAATGATTCCAGCCATTAGGTCCTAAGCCGTAATCGTTTTTTGTTCCGTCGTAAGTGTAAATATTATTTCCATACAAGGTATAAAGTAAATTTTCATGAATAGTAGTATGATACAAAATTATACTGCCTGTATAGGAATGTTTCCAACTATCGTTTAAGGGGTCGTAAATAAATGTGCCGGCACTTGAGCCAACAATTATTTTATCTTGGAATACTGCAACACCATAAAATGAATTATCGTTGTTTTCGATGAGTTTGATATCACCGGGAAGTGTAGAATAATCGACATTATTATCTACATAGAATTTTGTAACATCTGTAAATGTTTCTTGACCGGAGCCTCCCGACCAATCGGTTTGGGTGTAGCTTATCTGTGCTTGACAAAAAGTGATACTTGAACCTAATAAGATTAAAAAGAGGATAGTTTTTTTCATATCAATTTGTTTTAAAGGTTAATAAAAGACGTATTTATCTTGTTAAAATTACAACGAACGGAATGTGAATATCAAGACTAATTAGTAATAGCAACACTTGAACTAATATTCGAAGGGTTTTGTCCTTTATTTGAAGTGAAAAGCCCCATCTCATACTTATGAGACAGGGCTATAATTTAGATAATGGGGATTGCTAATTTGTTACCACCATTTTCTGTATGAGTCGGGTTTCATTATTGATTAATTCAACCGTGTAAACACCTGGAACAATATCTGTAATAGAAATGTAACGTTTGGTGTTCCCTGTTCTAATTTCGAATTGATCCACTTCGTATACAAGTGCTCCTAATTGGTTAAAGATTCTAATATTGAAATTATCTTCAATATCAGATTCAACAAACAGCATAAAACTACCATTGTTTGGACTTGGGTAGATCGTAAGCATCTGTGAGTCAAATACAGGAAGAGTCTTTGTCCCTTCGTTATTACTTGTACTTATTCCATTTCCTGTCCAATTCCAAATTACATTTTTACCGTTTCCAATAATCTTCTCAGCAAAGAACTGTCCGTTCATATATCCGATATCCACACTTTTTGGATTTTGTTGAACGTGAATGTCTCCTCGAGGAACATAAACACAAGCATTAAATTCTACGCCTTCAGACTTTATATGAAGTTGTCCTTTATGATCATCATTTCCTTTCGGTCCTTTTGGTCCTTTTTTATGGGCATTATATTCTTCGCCAATATAGAAGATAACTTTATATAAGTTTGGATTAACGATACAGTAGCTTTCGAGCATAACTTTTTCTTTTACGCGAACGATAGCATCAGATTCAAATATTATTTGGGAAGAAGTACCTTTTTTTGCTTTCTTCATCTGAAGATTTTGAATAAAGATTTCATTTTGTGTGAAAGTCAAATTAGAGCCTCTTCCAAGTACAATATTGCCAAATACTTGTCCAGTTAGAATAATATCACAGTTATCACCAATAATTAAATTGTAGTTTTCACCACTTATTACATCGGTTTCGCCATTACGAATTCTAATATACTTTGTAATTCTAGAATAGGTATTGTATAGCATTTGTGGTAGCTCCATAGTTGCTTGTTCTTTAATCACTTCTGGTAAAATAGAGGTTCTATGAGCAAATACTTTAGGTGCTTTTACAAAGGCTCCATTACCTTCTACTTCGGCATAACGTAAGAAATATGCTTTTCCATTAGAATAACTGGATCCAATAGCACCATTCTTGACCAAATGGTTTTGGCCTATCAGTACGCTTTTAAAACCAAGGATTATGTACGAACTCGCTAAGTTTTCAGGAATATAATCGTAATAAGCAGCATCAGGTGATACACAGCCATTCTGATCAGTTACAATAACATTGTAAGTCCCTTCTAAATCATCATCAATGGAAAGACCGATGGATTGTGTTGTTTCTCCATTAGACCATGCATAGAAGCCTTCAGATGTAGAAGAACTAGCCGTTAAGGTTAACTCGTTACAGCACATACTTACATCAGATGGAGTGATGCTTGCAATTGGTAAAGGATTGATTATAACCTCAAATGAGCAATCGCTTGAATTTCCTGAAGCATCTGTTACTGTCCAAGTAACTTCTGTAGTTCCTGTTGGGAATATCGCTCCTTCAAGAGTATTTGAACTATTGAAATCGTTAGTTATGTTAGCAATTGAACAATTGTCCCACATATCAATTAAATCAAAATCAGTTCCTGTAACTTGATATTCATTAAGTCCAATAATGTTAGCACAATGCTCTTGAACTCCTACACAAGTTAAGGTTGGAGAAATATCATCTACAACGGTAACAACTGTGGTTAAGCTTGAAACATTATTACTTGCATCCGTTGCTGTTAGCGTAACTGTGTTTGCTCCTGTATTTGAACAGTCAAATTCATATGGAGCAACATCTAAAGTGAATGCGCAATTATCAAAGGTTCCCATATCAATATCAGCAGCTACAATTGAAGCAACACCGTTGTTGTCAAGAGAAATCGTGATATCTTGAGTTGCCATTGTTGGTGCAATCTCGTCTACAACGATTACAGTTGCTGTTGCGGAATTTGCATTTCCATTGACATCAACAGCCGTGAGGGTTACTGTGTTTTCACCCACATTAGAACAATCGAATGTGGTTTTACTCAATACTAAGGAAGCAATTCCACAATTATCTGTTGATCCATTATCAATTTGCTCAGCTGTAATACTTGCTCCACCATTTTCATCCAGTTCAATAGTAATATCTTGTGTGATTACAGTTGGCGGAATATCGTCTTGAACAATAATGGACTCGGTAAAATAGCCCGTTTCACCACTATTGTCAGTGACAGTAATCGTATAAGTTCCAGAAAATAAATTAAACAAATCTTCTGTAGTTGCGCCATTTGACCATAAATAGGTATAAGGTTCTGTTCCACCACTAACCGAGATATCTATTGCTCCAGTTTGATCTTCGGAGCAAGTAATATCTGTTTTTGATATTAAATCAATAGTAAGAGGTTCTTCACTCTGATAGCCAATGCTGATTTCGTGTAGTGTTGGACCTGGGCCTTCTCCCACGGTATGTAAAATTGCCCAATACCGCATAATGTCATCAGAAATGGGAGCTACTTCCCCATTGGGAACTTCTATCCAAGGACTAGCTAAATAAGTCGGATTATTTTTCCCTTGAACAAAGATCTTTACACCATTATCATTTGATGTAGTTGCATCAATATTCAATAAACCATTAGGAGTTGGGAATTCTGAAGAAAGAACTCCTTTCACATAAATCTTTTCGAATGCTTGTCCATTTTTATAAAGTGTAGAAGTTGATGTCCCCCATGCTCCACCATAGTATAAGTCGCCATTAAATGAACACATTTGTTGGCTGGAAATCTCACCATTAAAATCATATAAGGTCGAAGCAGAGTTTCCGTCCCATTGCATAATCTTTCGATAAGGAGAAGTGTACATAAAATCAAAAACCAAAATATCCCCATGAGATTCAAGATCGTAAATTCCTGAACTTGAATAATAAATTTGTGTAGCTGAATACCCATTTGATTTATACAGCCTGCCTTGGCCAAGATCCCATCTACCGGCTAAATAGAGTTCGTTATTATGCACCTCCATATCTACTATGGACATACTTGGAGTATCAAATGCATAAATCCAACTTGATCCGTTCCATTTATATACATTGCCCGCCCAATGAGTGCCTGCAAATATAGTTCCGTTGTATTCCATTAAGCTCATTACACCATTGGTAAAACTATTCCCCATTTTCTCCCATTTATTATTTGTGCTATTCCACTTGATAACTGTACCGGAATAGCCAATTCTTCCAGTAATCATTAATTTATTTTGTGCACTATAAATAGAAGTATAGGTTGATGGCCAATCGCCTATAAAACTTTTAATGTTTGAATGGAAAAGCCACCCGTTTGCACCTAAACCATAGTCATTGTGTGTGCCATCATATGAATAAATGGAATAACCATTTATAACGTAAAGTTTACCATCTGAGTGTATGGTATTGTTTTTATAGGAAATTGTTGCTCCTACATAAGAATATTCCCATATCTCTGTTGTTGGGTCATAAATAAAAACTCCCGACCAAGCTGTTGAAACTAGTAATTTTCCTTGGTATTCTACAACTCCATAGACATGTGTTTTTTGAGTGTTGTCGGCGAGTAAATCACCTGCAATACTCGTGAAATCTGCTTGATAAGAACTATTGAATTTAGTTAGATCTGTTAAAGCACCAGTTTGTCCCTGCCCACCTGACCAATCGGTTTGAATAAATTGGGCGCTAGCAATTCCAATTGTTACGAAGAAAAGCAGCAAAAGTGTAAATTTTTTCATAATCATTGTTTTTATCGTTGTTTCTTATTTTTTTAAATAAA
>JAGGWH010000015.1 GCA_021157585.1 Bacteroidales bacterium
ATCAGGTTGCCCTTCTAATTTTAAAAATTTAATCGCATCCAAATCACGCTCATTGGCCAGTTTATAGGCTTTATCGAGAAGAATAGCATCTTTATTATTATCGGGATTCTTAATTAATTTCTTTACAGATTTACTTATTATTTCATCGTAATTGCCTCGTTGTAAGTTCTTCTTAGAGCTGTTACAAGAGCTAAATAAGAATACAAATACGCTTAAAAGTAAAACTAATTTTTTCATACAATTTAACTAAGGAATTAGGTTGGCGAAGATATGAAGATTACTTTTGTACACAATTCAAAAACCAAGAATAAAATGCAAATAATTGACCTCAGCCACGAGATATCAGAACAAATGACTGTTTTTGGCGAAATGGAAAAACCAGAAATTACACGAAAATACACCGTAAAAAAAGATGGTTTTAAACTTCACGAACTAAAAATCAATAGCCATACAGGCACACACGTTGATGCACCTGCACATATGATTGCTGATAGAAAAAATTTAGACGATTTTGCTTTGAATCAATTCTATGGAAAAGGATTTATACTGAAAGTAGATCAATTTGCCAAGAGTGAAATACCTCTTGATTTTCTTAAAAAGCATGAAAATCAAATTCGAGACACTGAATTTTTAATTCTAAATTCGGGCTGGTACAAAAAGTGGAAAACAGCTGACTATCAGATAAATTATCCTGTTTTATCACAGGAGTCAGCTCAATGGCTTACACAATTCCAGCTTAAAGGAATTGGCTTGGATTATATCTCAATCGACCCAACCGATAGTCAGGATGTACCACTTCATAAGATTATCTTAGGTGCTGATTTTATTATTATTGAGAATTTGACCAATTTAGATACTTTGCAAAAAAGCGACTTTCAATTTCAATGTTTTCCTTTAAAAGTGAATCAAGCCGATGGATCAACTTCTCGAGCTGTAGCTTTTGTTTAAAAAAGTTTGCTCAACTTATCAATAATGCCATTTTGGAACATTCTAAATTTGGACTAAAGTCCATTAACTAATTGATTTTCACTTACTCCGACTTTAAGGTCGGGGTAATACATATTTCTAAAGTCTATGGCTTTAGCCAAAAAAAGATTTAACACTTACATTCCTCAATGAATTCATCAATTGCATTTTTAAATACAATTAAAAGCTTTTACACTACCTTTGCAGCAAATTAATACGCTATGATTCTTTTCGACGAGTTAAACATAAACAACCCTCTGCTGAATGCCTTAGCCGACTTGGAGTATTTCACGCCCACACCCATTCAGGAAAAAGCTTTTCCTATGATTATGTCGGGAGCAGATATTGTTGGAATAGCTCAAACCGGAACGGGTAAAACATTCGCCTACCTCCTCCCTATTCTCCGACAATTAAAATTTTCAGATCAAAGACATCCAAGAATTTTAATTATTGTACCTACCCGAGAGCTGGTAAAGCAAGTGGTGGAAGAAATTGAAAAGCTCACAAAATATATGAATGTTCGTTTTGCCGGAGTTTATGGCGGAACAAATATCAACACCCAAAAACAATTGGTTTATAACGGATTAGACATTTTAGTGGGTACACCGGGAAGGTTGATTGATTTAACTCTGACCGGGACGTTGCGCTTGAAATACATTCAAAAGCTGGTGATTGATGAAGTAGATGAAATGATGAATCAGGGCTTTTTAAAGCCGCTAACCCGTTTCTTTGAAAACCTACCCGAAAGACGGCAAAATCTGATGTTCTCTGCTACTTTAACAGAAGAGGTTGAGGCTTTGATTCAATCCACCTTCAATCAACCACAGAAAATAGAAATTGCAAGACACGGAACACCACTTGAGCAGATTAAGCAAAAAGCCTATGCTGTTCCTAACTTCCATACCAAAGCCAATCTGCTTATCCATTTGCTAAAAAATGGCAGTATTGATAAAGCCTTGATTTTTGTAGATAGCAAAAAATTGGCAGATCGCTTATTTGAACAAATAAAATCAGATTTTCCTGAACAAATTGGTGTAATTCATTCCAATAAATCTCAAAACTTCAGGTTTAGAATACTCCAAGAATTTGAAGACGACAAGATTAAGGTTCTGATAGCTACTGATCTTATCTCGCGAGGAATTGATATTAGTGAAGTTACTCACGTAATCAATTTTGATATACCAAAAATTCCCGGCGATTATATTCACAGAATAGGCAGAACAGGACGTGCAGATAAAGCAGGAATTGCAATCTCTTTTATTAACGAAGCTGAATTGGAATATCAAAAACAGATTGAAGACTTGATGAAGATGCCTATTCCTATGCTCGACTTCCCCGAATCTGTTGAAGTATCAACGCTCTTTACCGATGATGAACTTCCCAAGCAAAAGATGAAGAATTATCTTAGAATGCCCAAAATATCCAGTCAGGGAGCATTCCACGAAAAATCTGAAAAGAATAGGCAGGTAAATTCAGGCAGTCCAAGCCAGAAAAGAAAAAAACATAAAAAACCTATCAAGCGAAGCGCAAGGAAAAAAATATAAATACCTACTGATTAGCTCTATGAAAAAGCGACTGTTAAATATCTTGTTCTGGTCTATTCTCTCCGCAGCATTTATTGGACCAGGAACCATAACTACAGCCGCAAAAGCAGGTGCTAATTTTCAATTCGATTTACTCTGGGCTTTGGTTTTTTCCACCATTGCTTGCTTGGTTTTACAAGAAGCTGCAGCGCGTTTAAGCATTGTGAGTAATAAAAGTCTAGGAACTGCCATCGCCGAGACTTTCGGTCAAGCAAAAGGCGGATGGATGGTTTTCATTTTAATTATTGGTGCTATTATTATTGGCTCAGCAGCTTATCAAACAGGCAATCTTTTAGGAGCTTCTGAAGGGATTTTGCTTCTAAGTAATTTCACTACGCTTCAAGTTATTCTCGTTTTGGGTATTCTTGCGGGATTTGCCCTCCTATTTCCAAGTTTACAGATATTGGCAAGGAGTCTTGGCTTCTTGGTCGTATTGATGGGCTTTGCTTTTATTACGACAGCCATTTTGATAAAACCCGATACATCCGCAATACTTAGCGGAAGTTTTATTCCTCAAATGCCTGAAGGTTCCGGACTTTTAATCCTCGGATTAATTGGAACAACGGTTGTTCCTTATAATATTTTCTTAGGCTCAGGACTAACCGATAAAACCCAAACGATTAAAGAGATGCGTTTTGGAATTTCCGTGGCTATTATTTTAGGAGGTTTAACTTCTATGGCTGTTCTTATTGTTGGAAGTTCAATTGACGGTGAATTTACTTACGCCGCTTTGGGTCAAACACTAGGAAGTAAACTCGGATCTTGGGCGGTATGGTTTTTTGGTTTTGGATTATTTGCTGCGGGATTCTCCTCAAGTATTACCGCTCCCTTAGCTTCTGCTATCACTGCACGCGATTTATTTCAGCATAAAAATCCTAAAAAATGGGCGCAAAACGGGATCTATTTCAAAGCCATTTGGGGACTCGTTTTAATTACGGGAATTAGCTTCGGACTAGCAGGTTTTAAACCTATTCCAGCCATTATCGCTGCACAAGCCCTCAACGGTTTAATTCTTCCTTTTATCAGTATTTTTCTCTGGTTCGCCATCAATAATTCCAGTCTGATGGGAAAAAACAAAAACTCAAAACTTCAGAATATTCTTTTTGGAAGTATTGTTTGGGTGAGTCTGATTTTAGGTTTATGGAATATTTTAAAAGCTAGTCTTGGCTTTTTCAATCAAAGCCTTCCAGATAGCTCCTATATTTTCTACGCTCTATTTGCATTTACCCTTTTAATCACACTTTTCGTCGTTAAACGTATCATTAGAAACCATTAATATGCACAAACTATTTATCGATACCGGAGGTACTTTTACAGATGCTATTGCGATTATGCCTGATGGCAAATTACAAAGAAAAAAAATACTAAGTAGCGGTCGATTACGCGGAAAAATTTCTTCTTGGATTGATGATAGTCATATTTTAGTTGAGGAAAACTGGGGAAGTAAAAAAGATATATTTCAAGGCTATTGGTTTTCAAGTTTAGACAAAAGCATCGAAAAGATAAAAGTGCTTTATTACGATACAGATCAACATATTTTAGCGCTTGAAACTGCTATAAAAAAGAATCAGCAAAAGCATTTATCATTCGAGATATTTACAGGAGAAGAAGCTCCGGTTGTGGCAACTCGAATGCTTACCCAAACGTCTTTAAAATCCAACTTTCCTCCTACAGAAATCCGTTTAGGAACCACCAAAGGAACCAATGCTTTACTCGAGCACAAAGGTGCTAGAAACGTTTTATTCATCACCAAGGGCTTCGCCGATTTGCTAGAAATTGGCAACCAAGCCCGACCCGATATTTTCAGCTTAAACATCCAGAAAAGAAAAGCGCTTGTCGATAAGATTATTGAAATTGACGAACGTATTGATGCCCAAGGAAATATTCTAAAACCCATCAATAGTTCTGCTTATCAAAAGCAAATCCAAGACTTAAAAGATGAAGGTTTTGAATCTTTCTCCATCGTGTTTATGAATGCTTATAAAAACAATATTCACGAGCAGGAATTTAAAAAGCTTTTAATCGAATCTGATTTAAAATACATCTCTGTTTCTTCCGAATTATCACCCTTGATAAAAATACTTGAGCGTGCAGAAACAACAACGGTAAATGCTTACCTCTCGCCTATTATTGAAAATTATCTGGAAAACATCGCCCAGAATACCCAAGCCGATTTACGCGTGATGAATAGCGCTGGCGGATTAATGCGTACTGAGAATTACGAAGCCAAAGACAGCCTCCTCAGCGGCCCAGCTGGCGGTGTTGTGGGCGCAGCATTTATTGGTGAGCTCATCGATAAAGACAAGCTGATTACCTTTGATATGGGAGGAACCAGTACCGATGTTTCGCGTTTTCACAAGGCTTTCGATTATAAATACGAATTGGAAATTGGCTCGGCACATATTTATAGTCCTGCCATTTCTATTGAGACGGTAGCTGCCGGTGGTGGCTCTATTTGTAGTTTCGATGGATACAAACTCACCGTTGGCCCAGAAAGTGCTGGAGCCAATCCCGGACCTGCTTGTTATGGTGCTGGCGGTCCACTAACCATTACCGATGTAAACCTGCTTTTGGGCAGAATTGACGAAACGAAATTTGGAATTCCCGTAAACAAAGAGGCTGCTGAAAAGCAAGTCGAAATCCTTTTGCAAGAAATTGAGCAAAAGCGAAATAAGCCTGTTGAAAAAGAAGAAGTACTAAATGGTTTTCTTGCTATTGCCAATGAAATTATGGCTGGAGCCATCAAGAAAATCTCTACTTCAAAAGGTTTTGATCCTTCTGAATATGCTTTGCTTGGTTTTGGTGGTGCGGGTGGCATGCATTCCTGTGCTATTGCCGATTTACTTCAAATAAAAGAAATTATTATTCCGCTAGATGCGGGATTGCTCAGTGCTTTTGGTATTGGAAATGCTTCATTAGAACGCTTTGCCGAAAAGCAGATTCTAAAACCTTTTCATTCCATAAGCGAATCGCTCCAAGAGGAATTCGCTTTGCTTTCTAGCGAATTAAGCCCTCAGTTTGAAAAAGACAAAGGCAAATTAACAGAACAAAGGCTTTTGTTCTTGCGTTTTAGAGGACAAGACAGCACGCTCAGCATCAATTGGAATGCCAATATAGAAAGTATCCTTAAAAAGTTTAAAGCCGAGTATATCAAATTATATGGCCATTGGGTGGAGAACAGAGAAATTGAACTGGAAAGTATCCGTTTAAAAGTGTCGCAAAAAGCCGAAAAGGCTTTGCTAAGAAAGCAAGAAAAGAGTCCTGCAAGAAAACTTATTCCTAATCGGAAAATTCAATCTTTCGGGAAAGAAACGGATGTTTTTTCCAGAAATGACTTAAGCTTTGGAGATCAAATTACGGGTCCGGCTTTGGTGAGCGATGATAAAAGTACGACGGTAATCGATAGCGGTTGGACTGGCAAAGTAGATGCTTTTAGCAACCTGATCATCAGAAAAAATAAAGCTACAGAAAAACAGCAAACAAAAACACATAATCAAGAAACAGCATTGGAATTATTCACCAATCGTTTTATGGCGATAGCCGAAAATATGGGTGCTATCCTGCAAAGAACAGCACTTTCGGTAAACATTAAGGAACGTCTCGATTTTTCTTGTGCCCTACTCGATTCCGAAGGTTATCTGGTAGCCAATGCGCCTCATATCCCTGTTCATTTAGGAAGTTTGGGTGTTTGTGTTCGTTCGGTTTTAGCCAATTTCGATTTTAAACCCGGCGATACCATCGTAACCAATCATCCACTTTATGGTGGTTCTCATTTGCCCGATGTAAGTTTGATTACCGCTGTTTTTGACAAGGAAGGTAAACGTATTGGTTTTGTGGTCAACCGAGCGCATCACGCAGAGCTTGGAGGTATGACTCCCGGTTCGATGCCGACCAATGCAACAAACCTAGAACAAGAAGGCATTGTGATCTCTCCATTTTATCTCGTCAAAGAAGGAAAAGTAGATTGGGATGGTATCCGTAGCATTTTCGATTCTGGCAAATATCCCAGTCGCTTGATTAACGAAAATATGGCCGATTTAAATGCCGCTTTAGCAGCCAATAAAAACGGCGAACAAGCCTTGCTAAATCTAGTTAAGGATTTTGGAACTGATCGTGTTCAGCATTATATGCAAAGCCTGAAAGAATACGCTACGCGGAAAATAAAAGATGTTTTTTATAAATTGCCTGATGGGAAAATTAAAGCTATTGAATTTTTAGACGATGATACGCCTCTGTCCGTTGAGATCAATATTCAAGAATCTGCTGTATCCTTCGATTTTACGGGAAGCAGCGCTGTTCACCCCAGCAATTTAAATGCTACTCCTGCCATTGTGAGCAGTGTGATTATTTATGTGCTTCGCTTGCTTTTGGATGAACCTATTCCTTTAAACGACGGCTTGATGGAACCGGTAAGTATAAAAATCCCTGAAGGCTTATTGAATCCTCCTTTTAATCAAGAACCCGACAAATGTCCTGCTGTTGTGGGTGGAAATATTGAAGTCAGTCAGCGACTAACGGATACGCTTTTGAAAGCTTTTGAAAAAGCAGCTTGTTCTCAAGGGACGATGAATAATGTTTTGTTTGGCAACGAAAATTTCGGTTATTACGAAACCATTGCCGGTGGCAGTGGCGCAGGCGAAAATTTTGATGGCACTTCTGGTGTTCACCAACATATGACCAATACACGTATTACCGATCCTGAGATTTTAGAACACCGTTATCCTGTGCGCTTGGATAGCTTTTCTATCCGACCTGAGTCTGGAGGAAATGGAAAACACAAAGGAGGAAATGGTGTAATCCGTGCTTTTACTTTTTTAGAATCTGTAGAGCTTTCTTTGCTCTCGCAGCATAGAAAATATGCACCTTATGGTTTAAAAGGCGGTGAAGCAGGAAAAAGAGGAGAGCAATATGTAATCCGCGCCAATGGCGAGAAAATTTCTTTAAATGGAATGAGCCACTGTTTACTAAATCCAAACGATCAATTTATTATTGAGACTCCGGGTGGAGGGGCTTACGGATTAGATTAAAAAAATAAACGCAAGGCGCGCTAAGTTTTCCGCAAAGGACGTAAAATCACTTGTTGTAGATAATCGGCACTTTACTAACACCTATTTTACATTCAAATTCCATCAGCGTTTATCTGCGAAATCTGCGGGATGTTTCCTTAAGTTATTTTCTTACGCTGATTAGGATATCCAAAGGATCGGTTTATTATTGAGACTCTAGGTGGTGGTGGGTTTGGGGAGAAGGAATAGAGTTTTCTCTTGCCAAGAGTATTCTATTTTATTAAATGTTTTCTCTTTTCAATTACATCATCAATTCGGAAAATGTCATTGCACCAAATCAACAAGTCTTTATCTAGCCAATCGATTCCTTCTACTATCTCATTTCTGTATATTTTCAAAGCCGTTAAGCTCCAAGTCACTGATTCATGATGAAATATTCTGTTTCTCAACTTTCTAATCCCATTCAATTTAGAACTCATTGTTCTTCTCTTTCTAATATTCTTTGGACAGTTTGGAAATGCAAGGCGTAAATTCTTCCACAATATTCTTTCAAATTTTGAATCTAGTAAGGAAGTCCAAAAACCAAACGACAATTCAGATATTATTTTTCCAGTAGTAATGGTTTTCTTTTCGCGAAGTATATTAGCCCTTGCTTCAGAAATCCTATCCATTTGAAATCTGGAGGCTGATTCAATAAACGCTTGGTTTTCAAGCCAATTCTCATCATCAAAAAGTCTTTTTAATTGATAATCAAATTTATTACGCAATGCTATTTCTAAGATTGATAAAAGCGGATAGAAAGACTCTGAAATTTCAATATTCACTTTATAATGGTTTACAGCTTTATCAAAATCTCCACTATGTTTCTTTAAGTATGGCTCAAGCCTCTCTATCGAAATTATTTTCTCTATTGCATTCCTATCCATTAATTTATATATTTGCATCGTCGTCCCGGTATTTCCTCTTCCAGTCCTTATGCTGGTAATGAAGCCGGGTTTTTTGTTTTTATATCTTTCCTAATTTCAAAACAACATCCAGTTCCCTTCTTTTGACCTGATATTTATCACTTTCCCTGACATTACTTATACAAAATATTGGCTGCTGTGCTCAATCATTCTACTGTTATTTCTTGTATGGCTTTTTTGACTGAATTAAAACTTTTTCACCACTTATAGGGTCTTCGTTAAAATTCTCCAACAATAAATCAACCACATCTGTTAATTCTTTATTAC
>JAGGWH010000016.1 GCA_021157585.1 Bacteroidales bacterium
AAGAGATTGCCTGTAGAATTAGTGTATTTTGAAGAGTTTGAAAGAATTGATAAAGCGTTTTACCGTGAAAAGCAAGTACAGGGTTGGAGTAGAAAAAAGAAAGAAGCATTGATTAAGGGTGAGTATGGAATATTGCTAGATTTATCGGTGGCTTATCGGAATAAGGAGACTTTGACTTCGAGAGCCTCAACCGATGTCTCGGCATCAGTCGAAGTTTCTTCTAAGAAAAAGTAAAATAGTTGCTTCATACATTTTCACTATCGTTAACTGAGGTTCTCGAAGTCAACGGGATAAAAAAAGTCCGAAATTGGATTAGTATTTCGGACTCAAGGTTTAGTTAAGGTTTGTCTTCAAGGCTTGTTATATCGGTATTCTATAAGATAACTTGACTAAGAAAACGTTGTGCGGAAAAACAGAGAACATATCCTCTATATCCTGATTAAAATCAAATGCGTAAGTTGAAGGGAAATCGGTTTTATTTTGAGACCAAACCAAGTACACAATAGAGCCGGGCTTGTATTCCCAACGTGCAACAAGGTTAGATTGAAATTGTAAAAATTTAAAATCTGGATTATATAAATAACCATCTATATTTCCGTCATTATTAATATCAACGCCATAATCTGCATCAGGGTTTGTGATTTTGAAACGGTCTGTATATTGGTCGGCTATGGGATTGGTAACATATTTAAAATTACTGTATTCTCCTGTTGAGATAAATGGTTGTCCGTAATATTGAATACTGAAATCGGGAGTAAAGCTGTAATCAATTCTCAGTTGAGTTACAAATGTTTTTTGATCAATTTCTGCCAAGAAATATTTGTCTTGTCCTTCAATATCCAGAACATCAATATATTGTAGTTGGTTATTGGTAAATCGGAGCGATGGACGCAAAGAAATACGTATACGATCCATTGGTCGATAGGTGAAGGTAAAGGAGTAGTTTTGGCGAGACTTAAAGTTTTCAGCTCCATAGAAATAGGAAATCATTGCGGAAGTACTGAAATTCTTTTTTCTGTCTGTTGAAATATGCGCATAAGCATTTATGCCTGCCGGGCTTCGGAAGAGAGGGCCTCCTCTAAGTAATGTTTTTTCTAAGGAGCTTGTGTTAACACTGCTTCCAAATCCAAAAGACCAGAAATTAGTAAACTGACCTCTAAGACCTAAATTTCCGCTCATTGCTAAATATTTTCCACTATAATCAAAAGAAGTTGCTTGTGATATTTCAACACTCAATCTACGGAAAATGCCAAAAGGTTTAGGTACATTATACTGAGTCCAAAGTATTTCCGTCATATCATCGGCATAACGCAAAAAGCCAATATCGTTTAATTCAAAACCGGGCGATTGCCAACTAAACCACGCTATATAATTCCAACCTCCATTCGTAAATTTTCCAAACCAGGCGTTTCCGGCATGTCCGCTTAAGCTGGTTAAGTTTGGGTTGTATTCCATATGTTTGGCATCGGGACGTTGGTAGTAGCGCGAAGAAGCCAATTGGAGTTCGCTAATTGCAGCTATATCGCCTTGAATGTGGCTACCCATTAGCTTGACAGAGAAATTGTATTTTCTGTTGTTCCAAGCGTGATCAAAGTTAAGGCCTCCAGTATAGGCTGCTGTGGGTAGAATGTCTAAATAGGCATCTTCAATTTTCCGATTGGTAGCCGTAAACATACCGCCAACTTTAGTATTTCCTTCATTAAAATCTTTTTCTATGCGGCTGACAAAATAATTTGTTAAAGGTTCTGCGGTATATTCTTGGATATTTCCGTTAGCATCAGAAATACTGCCATATTCAGTATTGGTAACACTTTCTAAAATTCCAATAGATAATCCGTTTTTTGTTCTGCCTGTTATTTTTGCAGCACCTAAAATCGATGTATTTTCAGGGGTGTCGATAAAAGAGTAATCATCAGGATAATAAGAAGGTCTTTTTCCAATGCGTCGCGAATAAAACAGGTTATCGTTAGCATCGTTGCCACCGCCTAAACGTAATGGAAAACTGTAAATGTTACGACCTTCGATAAAAAACATACGTTTTTCTTGAAAATAACTTTCAAAGGCAGATAAATTGACTTCGGACGGGTCGGCTTCAACCTGTCCAAAGTCAGGGTTAATGGTAAGGTCTAAGGTGAGGTTATTGGTAAGTCCTATCTTTGCATCTAATCCAATGCGACTATTGAATCCTGTTCCGTCGGTAAATGGATCACCTTCTTCAGCCTCAAAGGATTCAAAAGATGCAAGGGTATAGGGGGTAATGTCAAATTGCTTTTTAGGTTTAATATTTTTCAGTCCGTGTAATTCTCCAAAGCGGCTAACATATCCGGCTTGTTCATTAGCAATGTGTTGCCAGAGGCTGCGTTCTTCTTTACGGTGAATAAATCGCTTTACTTGTAAACCCCAAATTTGTTCACGTTCTTCACTAAAACGCAATTGAGTGAAGGGGATTTTTATTTCTGCTACCCAGCCTTCTTTGTCGATACTGGTTTTTAGATACCAAATAGGATCCCAAGTGCGGTCGTGTCCAAAACCGTCTTGAGTATATAATTCGTCATTTTTCACTCCCGCAACTGTTGCCGTAAAAGCGTAAGCAGTGTTATAATCGTGGTAACTATCAAAAGCAATTTCAACCCAATCGCCTTGAAATCCGTCGCGGCGCGACATGCGGTTTACTATTTTTTCAGGAGTATCATCATATGCGCGAATTGCGATATAAAGAAAATCATCATCATATAAAATTTTAAATGCCGTTTGTAAGGCTGCTTCTCCACCGTTTAAAGGTCGATACTGAGTAAAAGTATTTCCCCAATCAATTTGTTCCCAAGCAGCATCATTGAGCAGGCCGTCAATTTTTGGTGATTCTCCCTGAATTCGACTTGTTGTGTATTCCCTTTTTTCTTGAGAAAATATATTCCCTGTAATTAAAAGTATATTTAGTAAAAATAGTGGTCTTATAAATTTAATCATCGGCTCGCGTGAACCAATTTTTGTGCCGTTTATTGTGATGCTCTGAAAGTTAAATTGTTAAGTGATTTTCGCTAATTTTATTTGGATATTTTAGTGTACGAAAAGAGAAAATAAATGTACGATATCGTACAATTATTTTTTAAATAATCCGCCAAAAAGATTAAAAGGATCTTTGCCTTGTTTGCGTTCAAGCGTAATAACTTTGTCGTAATGAGTAGCAATAAATAGGAAGGCCATACCATAATAAATATTAATGGAAGTTGGGAATTGACCCATAACGGCATTTCCGTAATTAGCCAATAAAATTCCCATAATGCCACTAAGAATAGCCATCATTCTGGCTTTAAGTTCCGAATCTCGAATCCTAAACATTATAATATATCCACCCTTAATTACTATATAAAAAAGAATAAAAAAGTGTAATAGTAAACCTATGGCTCCATTTTCTGCCCATATTAAAACATACCAACTGTCAGTAGCTACATTAGCCAAAAATCCATTTGGAACATATTTTTGTGCTCTAACACCTGCATGACCTACACCTCCTCCAATAGGGCGAGTAGACAGATAGTTTTTTAATATTTTTTGATTGTCTAATCTCACTTGAAAACTGGCATCTTGCTCGGGATGAAAAGCCGTTCTGAGTCGTGCAACCTGATAGTTTGATTGTAAAATGGTAGTATAAGCGAAAAATATATAAACAGCTATACCGGCGATTAAACCCAATGCAATAAGTCTTTTGTTTTTTGTTAGTATCAAATAAGTGAAAAATCCTAAAGCAGGAATAGCAATAGCACCACGAGTTCCTGAAATAAGCATTCCGTAAAGTCCGAATAAAGCTACAATTCCAAAGAAAAGTTTCTTTTTAAGGGATTTGGTTTCGTAGGCAATAATTCCTCCCATAACAAGAGCATGTGCCTGAGAAGCTCCAAATTGTCCGGCATCACTCAGGAAAGAAAATACTCGGAGTTTTCCAAAAAGTAAATGTGTTTGATAAGCACCTGCATCCATCCATCTTTGTTCTGCAGGATCTAATCCGATGATAAGTTGCATAGCTCCTTTTAGTGTAGCTAAAATGGTCATCGATCCCCAGATATAAAAGAATATTTCTAAATCTTTTGGGCTTCGCATAAGAAGGAGTACCAGAGGAATTCCGAAAAAGAAATAGAGTGCTATTCCACGCATAGTATAAAACCAAGCCTGAAAACTAACGGCTTCGGGGTTAAGGATTTCAAGAAAAATCCATCCCATCCAAACGGCAGCTAAAAGGCTTACGTCTTTAAGCATTGGTTTCCAATTAACTCCAACATAGAAATGCTTGAAAATGATAGCGACTAAAGCCAAGACAAATAAGCCGTCGGCTATCAGACCGTATGGTACTATCGGTCCGGTATAGCGTGGAAGACCATTTATAAAATAAGCGGCCAATTGTATACTAAAAAGGGCGATTTTTGGATTGTAAAATACTCGATTAATAAAAATTACAATTAGAGGTAAAAATATAAGTCCTGCAATAAGTGGAATTCCACTGGTTGACATTAGTTTACCTATAAGAAAGGCGCCTATTACAACTAAAAGAATCGCAATGGGATGTTGCAGCTGAAGAGCTCCTGTATTTTTTTTAAAAGGATTACGCATTACTCTTTTGTTGTTTCTCGCTTTCTATTCTTTTTTTACGTTTTATTAAGTCTAATCTTTTCAGCTCCTTTTTATCTTTTTGTTCTTGCTCTTCTTTTACTTTGTTATCTTCGGCTTTGATAGAAAAATATACAGCGGCAACAGCTAGAAATAATGCTATGAATATGGGCCAGGTAATCATTTTTAGAATTTTTGAAAATTTTGAATCATTCTATTTGTTTCGTTGTATAAAACTATAATATATTTTGCTTTAGGAAGATGATTGATAGAAACGTATTTTGTATTTTCTCCTTTAGTAAAAGTCTCGTCAGAAAAGAGATTGAATGTTTTTCCTTCCATGTTCACGAGCTTTAAGCTGAGTGTTTGAGTTTTATTTAGCTTAAAACTTAAAGTCAAATAATCTGAGGCCGGATTTGGTGAAATTTTTAAGGATTGATTATATGTAGCTAAAGTATTTGTAGAAGTGATAATTTGAAGTTCGTAAGCACCAATATCAAAGTAATTATCAAAAGGGCGAGTGAAATTTTCTATGTCGAAAGTAATACCTTTATCACTTAAATTATAACCTGTATTTACGGCAGGAGAACCGCTTGTAAGACGATAGTTGTAATTGAGAGTGTCGACAAATAACTGTTCTTTTGAAGATCGTTCGAGAATATTATTAGATAGAAAAATATCATCGGAACTATCTAAATAATTGTGAATATATGCATCTTGGGCTTCATAGTTAACAGAGCCCAGGTTTTCGTAAAATTCATAAGCTCCGGGATTGATAATGATATTATTAATAAAACGATTGTTTTCACTATGCGAATTCATAAATCTTATACCGTCGCTTTTGGGATTTATTATGGTGTTATTATAGAAATGAAAAGAAGAATCCGGCGGTTGGATATAGGTGTATTTTGAAAATATCCCAAACTGTTGTTTTAGGGTTTGATCTTCAAAATCATAATCGCGTCCGGCATTAATAATAAGGTTGTTATAAAAATATTGTCCGCCTGTTCCTTGATTTAAAATTCCTGTTCCTTTGCCATCGATTATAGTGTTATTATAAACGTTACAACTGCTTCCGGTATTGATAATTATACCTGACATTTGATAGGTCGCTTCTGCTTGGGAATCTTTATATATTTGATTGTCGTGGATAGTACAGCCGTATAATGCACTTCCGACTTGTATTCCATCCCAACCGGTATATTCTACTCGATTATTGTATATTTCTACACCATTAATTATATGGGGAAGAAATGTTTTGTCGCAAGAGCTGATATATTGACCAAGATAAAAAGAACTGCCAATATACATTCCTTCGTTTCCAATATCGTGAATATAATTATCGTGAATTTTTATATTGTACATGGTGAAATTAGGGCGGTCAGCATCGTAAACACAATTGGGGTCGGTTTTAGCAATAATTCCAACAATTTTTGCATTACTAATCTCTATATTTTCCACTTCAAAATCTGTTGATAGACCTCCAATATTCAACCCTGAGCCATTGCTTACTTCGCGTATTAGAATTCCATATTTAATATTTTGGTCGCCTGCACCACTTATCACAATATTTTTAGATTCGGCAAACTTTAAGCCATATGTCAAATCAGAATCTATAATAGATTGTCCGCCTTTATTAATGATGACAATGGGTTTTTCGGCAGTACCGATAATATTTTTCAGGTAAAGAGGACCTCTTGTACCTGCCATTAAGCATAGAGTGTCTCCCGCTTGAAATTCAATATTTGTAATACTGGATGTCGTTGTGTTTATTTCGTAATCGCAATTTATTTGTGCTTGTGAGCTAAAAGAACTCAGAAGAAATAATGTTAAAACAGACCAGAATACCTTTTTTTGTTTTTTTTTATTGAAAATTTCTCGCATATCTACCCCACAAACTCTTTGACTTTATTAGAATAAACCTTCCATCCTTCAACCCAGATTAAGCGTGGATTTAGCTGTAATTCTTTGGTTAAATATCTATAACCAATAATTACACCTAAGAAGGTGAAAATAATGGTAACTACGGCGACAGCCATTAAGGATTTAAAGACAAAAACAGCAATTAAATCGCCAATTATATTGGCAGAAACCATATAAATTATTTTATAGAAATTCTTTTTTGGTTTATTGATACTATCAAGTCCAACGCCTGTTAGTCTGTCGATAGGTAATAATATTCCATATAGTGCAAAGACTTTAAAAATGGCAGAAGTGCTGGCTCCGGTAATAGGATCGACTCCGATATATTGCTGACCTCCGAGCAGCAAAACGAAGAAATCGGAAAAGATAAAGCCGAAAACAGCGACAGGAATAAACAGTATAGTCATAGATCCGGCATAGCTGTAGAAATAGTATCTAACCATTTTTATATCGTTCTGAATACTTGCTTTAGACATTTTTGGAAAGGCCGTTGCCACGAAACTTCGTAAGGGAATCTGAAGCAATTCTGTTAATTTCATCGGTATACTATAGAGTGCAACGGCAGCAGTTCCGAGTGGGCTTAATGCTATAATAAAAGTGTCGGCACTTCTCAATAAATTAGTTCCTATAAGTGTTAGTGTTGTGTATTTACCAAAATTTAATATTGTGCTATTGGTTGCTTTATTTGCTTTTGTGAGATAACGTAAACCATCCCATCCGGCTAAAATAGTGATTAGTGATACAAAAGCCGAAATACCTAAATGAAACCAGATAACATAAATTAAATCTAATTTTAACCAGAAAAGGTTAATTGTTAAACCCGCAAAGAATAAGCCTGAGTTTAGAGTTTTAACAATAAAAATCTGACCAAAATATTGTTTAGCTTGCTGTATGGTAAGCGCATTATTAAAAGGTAAATTAAGAAATGCCAGTATGGGATACCATTTAAAGAAAAGATAAAATCCTGATTGTTTAACTTGATCGGGGAAAAAGTATAACACTAACCATAATAAAATGGCAATCAGTAGGCTGGCAACAAGTCCGATAAGCCAGTTAGACCCAATTAATTGTTTCTTTTCTTCTTCTTTGGCGCCACTTAAAAAACGGATTAAAGCTGTTCTGGTAATTCCAAAGCGAAACATTTCCACAAATGTTGCACCAGTAAGATAAAGTATCCATTCGCCAAAAATTTCTTTGTCGAAACTACGAGTGAGGACAACGAAATTCAAAAAACCAAAGCCGGCGGTAAGCATATTTCCGGCTAAGGATTGTATATTTTTTTCTTTGGCAATATGAAGAATACGTTTGATCATTTTTTCAGCGTATGTCGTTCAAAAAACTGAAGCTTTACAAGCTTTTTAGCGGCTCTACGTATTCGGCTGCGTTTACGTGGTAATTCTCCTAAAAGTATTTCGAGTGATTCTGCTTGTGCCCCATTTAATAAAATAAGAGGATTGTATTTCATGAATTGCACTATTCCTTTCAAGCTGTTTTCGTCGGAACTTGTCCAAGGACGATTAGCACGTGTTACGAGTATTCCTAAATCGGTATCTTTTATCAAAGCAGGAGGATATGCATGATGAGTAATAGAAGGAATTTCTATTAATACAAAATCATATTTTGAACAGTCATTTTCTTTTCCTAAAATTTCTTGAACACTTTCTTTAGTAAAGCCATCGGCTTCTAGTTTGTATTCGATAGGCTTTTCATCTGAGATAAAAGAAAATTTCGGATTATAATTCGGAAGTTTATAGTTTGCAGATAAGACAGAAAATCCGAATTCTTTAAGCTTTCCGCTAAGTGCATCCTGAATAAGCGATTTCCCATCGGTAATTTGAGTACTAAAGATTAAAATATTGATAGGTCTTTTATTTTGAATACCTTCCGTCTCAAGTATAGATTGCATTTTCTGCACCGCTTGTTCCATCAATCTGTTGGTTATGAAATTGTAATTAATTCCATTTGTTTTTTTAGACATTAAGGGGTAAGCAGAAAGTAAATCTAAGCCGCTAAGTTTTTCGGCACGTATGGGTGTTTTAATTGTATTGTCGAAATATTCGAGAACAAGAATAACAAAAAGCACCAGCATAAGACCAACAATTCCTGCTGCAGCAATAAATAATTTACGCTTAGAAGATTCGGCAGATAAAGGAAAATAGGGAGGATCTACTGTTTTTATATTTGATTGAAGTTCAAGATTTTGTTGTTTTAGTTTGGCTAAATTAAGACTATTTAATACAGAAAGATATTGCTGTTCGTAAACGTTTATTTCGCGTTCTATACGCGATAATTTTGCACCAAGAGGAGCGAACTGTTCGTAGGTTTTTTGAAATTCTGTTTTTCTTTCTTGTAAAGCAGTTAGTTTAGCTTTAGTCTCTTCGTAAGTAAGGGTATTGCTTAGCCATTTAGAGAGTATTTCATCAGAGTTTACTCCTTGAGCAGAAAATTGCAAACTAAATACCTGATCGATATTTTTATTAATCTTATTGCGTAATTCAAGCTGCTTGTCTTTTAAGTCGGCAATGGCTTGTATGGTTTTTGGATCGGAAGAATTGTTTAATTCATTAATAGTAATTTTATATGTTATATCTGAAAGTTGATTACGATACTCCAGCATATCGGTATTTAATTTCGCTATTCCTTTTTGGTTTGCGAGCTGTTTATTTAAGTTTTTTAAAACCGAATCGGCAGCAGTAAAAATCATCATTTCGTCGTAATATCTGCTTTCCAAAATTTGTTTTTGTTCTGAAATATGACGTGTTTGCTCGTAATAATTAATAATGTTATTTTCTTGGTTAAATTTTAAAAGCCTGTTTTCTGCTGCCTGAAGGTTCATGCTCGATTCAGCCACTCTTTCTTCAAAATAGGCAACTACATTATCACTTTGGTTTTCTTTAAGCTTTTTATAATTTTTTTTAAAAGCATCAATAGTAAATTGTATACATTGCTTACAAATTCCGGGATCTGTAGTTTTAAAAGTTAGCTCAATCAAATCGCTACCCTGAACACGTTTTGCCGATACCCCACCAACAGCACGCATGCTGTAATATTTATGACCATAGTTTAAAAGTCCGTAAATATAATTGGTATCATCAGCTGCATAATATTTTTTAAAACGCTCTAATGTTTGGGCAAAACTAGCACTGTCAATTTCTGCTTTTAAATAATAAGTCGTATCGGGAATGTAAAGCGGAATGGTGTCGTATTTTCCGGCTTTTGTGCTATGAACAATTAAATCTTCTTGATCGAAAATTAGTTCTGTGCCGGGTTCCAATTTCGTTGATGTAAGCGTATTTTTATTCATTAATTCGCTGGCAGAAATTCCCAGCTTTGATGAAATGGAAAATAAAGATTCTTTGTCTTTAACTGTATATACTTTATTTCTAACGAGATATTGTTTGTTTTTTAGGTTGGCAGTATCATTTATTATTAGAGGTATTTTATTATTTAAATTTGATTTATTTGCATTTTCAGGCAAAATAACCATATCTTTAATATACTGTGGAACAAGCTCTTGTAGTTCGTTAAACGATTTACGAGAAATGTATTGAGGGTCCCAGCTTTTAAGGCTTAAACCTTGAATAAAAAGGCTTAAAGCAACTTCTTTATGTGTTTCACGAGCTTTGAAAATATTTATAATATTATCAAATTCCATCTTCGATCCAAAATAATCTAAACGAGAATTTGCTTGCGCTTCAAGTGTTAATCCGGAGCCTAAGCCGGTATAAATGGTGGAGGAGCTAACATAGTATTTTTCTTCATTACGTGTGCCGTAATATACTAATGCGACCAAAATAACAGGCACAAGAATCAGTATTAAAAGATTTTTGCGGATAAGCTTAATAAATTGAATTATATCCATTATTCCCAGTTATTAAGTTCGTTAAATTTTATCCCAGTTATTTCCTGAAGCATTACATAAGCATTTATAAACCCTGTTTGGCTATCCACGAAACGGTATCTAGCTCTGGCTAAATTGTCGCGTACTCTTGATAAATCGGCTAGCGATATTTTTCCGTTTTGAAACTCCCTGTCGGCCATTTCTGCTGTAAGCTCAGAAAACTCAATATTATCTATATCAAGCTTTAGCATATTTTGTTGAATTATAAGCTCGTTGTACAGATTAATAACATTTGCTCTAATGGTTTGTCTGTCTTCAAGCATTTTTTCAATATTCCGCTCAATACGCATTTTATTTAATTTAATTTGATTGCCACGATCCCAAAGACTTTGTATCGGTAATCGTAAACCCAAACCAATAGAGTAGCGTCCTTGATCAGTTGTTCCTAAAGTTCCGACTTCATTGCCATATTCGTCTTGAATAAATACCAAACTTGTCCATGTTCCTTCTTTTGCTTCACCCGTAAAATATATTCCTTTAGCCCAGTCGCGTTTAGCAGATTTTAATTCGTATTCGGTAATTTTTATTTCTTTATCCCAATATTTTAAGCGGTGAGAATTTATTAGTGCAGAATCAATTAAAACATCTAATGGAGGTATTTTTTTGGTTATATCATCCGTTAATGGGTTGAAAATGTTTTCGTTAGATATTGAAATTTCTTGAGCTGTTGAGTTTGATGGATACAATGCTGTTATAAGTAAGATAACAGATAATTGTTTTAGAATAATGTAGTATAGTTTCTTCCTTAGCCTATGCATAAAACGTGATAGTTTGTACAAATTTAAAAAAAATCAATCAGTTTAAACACTTCCCCTTTGAATGAATATTTTTAAGGTGCGAAATATAAGCTTGATATCGCCCCAAAAGGAGTTGTTTTCTGCATAAGTATTATCATATTCAAAGCGTTCTTCTTCTGACATATCACCATCTTTTCCGCGTAATTCAACTTGCCAAAGCCCTGTTAAACCGGCAGCTGCTTTAAATCTACGTGCCCATCTGGATTTTGTTATTGCAATTGCTTCTCCTACGGGTAAAGGACGATTTCCAACTATTGACATATCTCCGTTTAAAATATTAAAAAGTTGTGGTAATTCGTCTATACTTGTGTTTCGAATAAACCGACCAACTTTTGTTATTCTTGGATCGTTTTCGACTTTTAGAAATGCAGCTTTGGCATTTTTCTTTTTGATATAGAAATACTCGCAAATTTCGCTGCCGTCGTCTTGTTTGAGTGTGGGTGAACAAAAAACACCTTCGGGTAAACTCTTGCATCGTGGACATTCATCCTCAAGTAATTCGCCTTGATATTGATTTAAATGTTCTACTTCTTTTAAGCGCTTATCTGCATCGGGATACATAGAACGGAACTTATAGAAATTAAATTCGTGGAAATTAGCTCCTACTCTTTTAGATGAATAAAAAACTTTTCCTTTTGATTCTATTCGAATGGCAATGGCAGTGAGCAAGAAAACCGGACTTAAAACTAAGATTGCTCCTCCTGCCATAATAATATCAAAAGCACGTTTTAAAAATGGAGTTTTATATGGATGATTTTTGAAATCTTCAAAAGCTTTTTTTCTGTTTTTATCAGTATATTTTGCTTTATATTTTCTCAGAAATTTTATTCTGATTTTAAGGCGATCTATATCTAAAGGTAGTGCATAATAATCGTCGACTTTATTTTTGTATGCAAGGATTCGGGAAGCAAATTCAAAACGTTTTGCTACTACTATAAAAGGGATTTTATTCAATAAGCTGTGGAAACGCATGTGGTTGTACAAGGAAAATGCATTCATCCCTTTAATTCCTAAAGAGCATAAAATGGCATCTATTTTGTCGTATTCGCTAATGTTATTATTTATCCATTGTATGGCTGCTAACCCATTGTCTTTACTAATAAATTCAACATTTTCTGTATTTGAAAGCTGTTCAATAATCTTGGGATCTTTCCCTATATATAATATTCTTCCTGTATACGATTCTTTCATAATCGATGGCTTTTACGATTTTTAATATCCTTTGCGCTGAGAGTATAAATCTAACGATATCAATCTCCTTTTAACCCTTGCAAGTAATTCTTTAGGGTTGAAAGGTTTGATAATGTAGTCGTCGGCTCCGGTTTCGAAGCATTTTATTCTGTCGTCGCTACTTTCTTTACCCGAAAGCATAAGTAAAGGAATATCATCGAAAAAACCACTGGCACGAACTTGTTTGATAAACTCAAATCCGTTCATTATGGGCATTTCAATATCGCAAATTATTAAATCGGGAATGTCTCCGGTTTGCATTGACACTAAGGCCAGTTCCCCATTAGGGAAAGTTTCAATTTCAAAATCTTTCTTGAAAGTGTTTTCAATAATAAAGCGGATGCTTTGTTCATCATCGATGGCAAAAATCTTTTTTTTCATAATTTGTTCTTTACATTAATCCCCCCACTGCTATTTCAGGTTCAAGCAGCTAATGCACAAATATAGTTTATTTTAATTTCACTTACAATATAATTTTCAGAAGAAGAGTTTGAACAATTTAAAGTTTTAATCTAGCTGTTCAAGTTGCTTTTGATGTAATTGTAATTCGTCGCGTATTTTAGCGGCTAAAAGAAAATCAAGTTCTTTAACAGCCGATTCCATATCTTTTTTAAGCTTTCGGATGGCTTTCTCTAATTTTGGTTTGGCAAGATAAACAAGGGCGGGGTCAGCTGCAGTTGTGAGAGCATCCGGTTCTATATAAGCCAATCTTTCTATACTCCCTTCTAATGCATTTGCTAATGGTTTTACAATAGCTTTAGGCGTAATATTATGTTTTTCGTTGTATTTTATTTGTATTTCTCGTTTCCTGCTAGTCTCATCTATTGTTTTTTGCATAGATGCTGTAATTTTATCCGCATACATAATGACTAAAGAGTTGAGGTTACGAGCTGCTCTTCCTGCCGTTTGTGTTAGCGATCTTTCCGAACGTAAAAAACCTTCTTTGTCGGCATCTAAAATAGCAACCAAAGAAACTTCCGGTAAATCTAATCCTTCGCGTAAAAGGTTAACACCAACAAGAACATCAATTAAACCTTGTCGGAGGTTTTGCATAATCTCTACTCTTTCCAAAGTATCTACATCGGAATGAATATATGCTGTTTTAATTTTGAGGTTAATGAGATATTTGCTTAACTCTTCGGCCATACGTTTGGTTAGCGTAGTAACTAAAACGCGTTCTTTCAATGCAATACGTTTTTGAACTTCATCTAGTAAATCGTCAATTTGATTTTGGCTGGGACGTATTTCAATGGGCGGATCTAAAAGCCCTGTCGGGCGAATTAGCTGTTCAACAACAACACCTTCGCTTCTTTGCAATTCATAATCTGCGGGAGTGGCACTTACATAAATAGTTTGGTTGCTAATGGCTTCAAATTCCTCAAATTTTAGAGGCCGATTGTCCATTGCCGAAGGTAAACGAAACCCATATTCTACCAAATTCTGTTTGCGCGAACGATCTCCGCCATACATTGCTCTGATTTGAGGGATAGTTACGTGAGATTCATCAATAATTGTTAAATAGTCGTCAGGAAAATAATCGAGCAAACAAAAAGGTCTGCTTCCGGCTTTTCTTCCATCAAAATAACGAGAGTAATTTTCTATACCCGAACAGTAGCCTAACTCTTTAAGCATTTCAATATCGTAAGTAACCCGATCTTCTAATCGTTTTGCAGAGGTATAATCTTGTGTTTCTTTAAAAAAATCGACTTGCTTAAAAAGGTCATCCTGAATCTCAGTAATAGCCGATTTCATTTTATTTTTCGTGGTAACAAAAATATTAGCAGGATAAATGGTTATTTGATTCATTTGATTGATTGACTTACCATTTTCGGGATCGATTTGTTCTAAAGATTCTATTTCGTTACCCCAAAAACCGATTCGAAAAGCAATATCGTCATAAGCGGGGTAAACATCTAGGGTATCTCCTTTAACCCGGAAAGTTCCTCTTGAAAATTGCATTTCGGTACGCGAGTACAAACTGTCAACCAAGCGGAGAAGCAGTTTATTTCGTTCTATTTTATCACCAACTTTTATCAGAATAACATTTTCGGTAAAATCTTCGGGATTTCCAATTCCGTAAATACAAGAAACTGAAGATACCACAATAATATCTCTACGTCCCGAAAGTAAAGCCGAAGAAGCACTTAAACGAAGTTTTTCTATTTCATCGTTAATGCTTAAATCTTTTTCGATATAAGTATTTGAACTTGGAAGATAAGCCTCTGGCTGATAGTAATCGTAATACGAGACAAAATATTCTACGGCATTCTCCGGAAAAAATTGTTTGAACTCACTGTAAAGTTGAGCTGCCAATGTTTTGTTATGTGAAAGCACCAAAACAGGTTGATTTAATTTTTGAATAACATTGGCAACCGTAAAAGTTTTCCCCGAACCCGTTACGCCCAACAATACTTGCGATTCATCGCCACGTTTTAAACCTTCTACTAACTGTTGAATAGCCTGAGGTTGATCTCCGGTAGGTTTAAATGTTGAGCTGAGTTTAAATTCCATGTCTTAAATATAGGTGGACAAATCTACAAAAGAAATTTGGGTCGTTCAGAGTTTTACTTAAAGTGAAACCCTGATTAGGGTGTTTTATTTTGATAAATTTAAAGTGCCGATAATAGGATAGTGATCCGACTTATTAATTTTCCCGATTTCAAATTGATAAACCTGAAACAAAGTATCGCTAAGAATATAATCTATACGCATAGGAGGTAATTCCCCATTATAAGTATTGCCATATCCTTTTCCTTTTTCAACAAAAGCATCTTTCATATTTTTGGTGAGTTTATGATAAGAATAGCTAGCAGGAGTGTCGTTGAAATCGCCACATATTAAAATAGGGTAAGGACTCTTTTTTATCAATTTGCTGATATGGTTTACTTGGATATTTCTTATTTTGGAATAGCGTGCAAGCTTATCAAATAAAATCGCAAGTCGTCCACCGGTTTCTTCATTTAACCCAATTTCGGTCGAACTGAATATTTCGTATTCGTTAGGGTTAAAGTGATTGGATTCTAAATGGATATTAAACAGTCGAATAGTATCTTTTTTATAGGCAATATCAGCAATTAATGCATAACATTTGTTTTTAAAGCGTAGTTCTTGTTGTTTAATTATTGGATATTTTGAAAAAATAGTCATTAAATCTACAAACTTAAACTTGCTCTTGGGTATATAGCGTGTTTCGGCAGAATAAGGCAAGCTAAGACGTGCCTTAAATTCTTCTACCGTGTTTATTCCTTTTGAAGGATAAGTTTGGAATTCTTGTAAACAAATTATATGTGCATTTTGTCCTTCGAGATAAGTAAGAATAGATGATCGTATTTTAATATCAGCATAATTAATATTGTTATTAGAAAGGTTTTTTACATTAAAAGACAGCACTTTTAAGCTGTTTTCAATGCTTGGCTCTTCTGCTCCTTTAAGTTGAAAATGACTATTTAGAGTACTCCATCCGATAAGAATTGCCAAAAGCGAATAAATTAGATTTTTGTTTACTAAAATAAGCCAGAAAACAATAAATAAAATATTGATTAATAGTAAAATGGGATAAGTAAGACCGAATACGGATAGTGGCCAAAAAATTTGTGGTGGCACATATGGCGAGATATAAGTTAGTAACAGTAGAAACACAAAAAACTGATTAATCCAAAGGAAAATACGGGGGCGGAATTTGTGTTTTGATTTTGCCATTGAACAAAATTAAGAAAATAGTCTGATATAAGAGGCCTTAGAAGGAAAGAGATGATGTCAGGTCATCATCTCTTTAAACATTATCTAATAAATACGAACTATGAGAAAGTTCTAAAAACAAATGGTTATTTAATATCTTTTTAATTGCCGAAAGCCTGTTCGCGATTTTCTTTTACAAAGATAGGGGTCTAAGCAGGTTAAGACCAAAGGTTTGATTTTAAAAAATGGCAATAAATGCTTAGAATTTGTCCAGCTGATGGAAAGCGTTTTTTTTGGGAATAAAAGTTAGCTTTTCTTGCTCGCATCAAAAAGCTGAGCTTTCTCTTTAGCAGAAAGGCTTTCGTAACCTGATTTCTTAATTTTTTCCAGAATTTCATCGATACTCGCTTGCTCTTCGGCTTTTCTTCTTAAATAATCTTCATCCTTAGAAGGACGAGGATTGGAGTAGACATTCTTGAATTTTTGCTTGGGTTTTTTAAACCAAGTAATAAACCTTTCAAGGTTTAAGTTTTCAAAAAAGAAACCAATATTTTTTCCTTTTTTTGAATAGTAAGCGAATGAAAAACCATAAAGAGCTCCCCCTAAATGAGCAATATGTCCACCAGCATTTCCATTTTGGATATTTAAAATATCCAATACAATAAGCACTATGGCAATATATTTTAATTTTATTTGCCCAAATAAAAACAGTTGCATCTTCAGTTCGGGAGCGCGTGTTGCACTGGCTGCAAAGATGGCCAAAACAGATGCTGATGATCCTAAAGCAATGGCATTACCCACGTTTGCACTAAAAGCAGGGAAAAGATTAAAAGAAATAATGTAAAGTAAAGCTCCGCTTAAACCACCCAAGATATAGGTGGTTACCAACATTTTTGAACTCAAATAATTGATAAAGATTTGTCCTCCAACGTATAATACCATCATATTAAAGGCTAAATGGAATAAGCCTTCCTGAACAAACATATAGCTAATTAATGTCCAAGGTTTGAGTATCAATGCGCTTAAATCAGCAGGAAGTGATAACCAAAACACCAAGCGCGAAACGCCATTTGCCTGAACAAAAGCTTGATCCAAAGAAAACAAGAACAGGAATAAATTTACCAAATTAATAAAAAGAAAAACAAGAATATTGATCAATATCAGATTGGATAAAGCTGACTTTTGACTAAAAAAGAGCTTTATTGCTGTCCAATATTCTCTTGGTTGTTTTTGATATGGATTTGAGTAGCTGTACATTAATATAGTTTTCCTTTCTTTTTCCAATAAGTGATAAGCAGAAATCCAAAAAACATTCCCCCAAGATGGGCAAAATGTGCCACATTATCATTGGGGTTATTTGATAATCCGGAATACAACTCAAAAGCTCCGTAAAGGATTACAAACCATTTGGCTTTAATCGGAATAGCAAAATAGAGATAAATAACAGAATTGGGGAACATCATTCCAAAGGCAAGTAAAATACCAAATACCGCGCCGCTAGCTCCAACAACGGTGTGAGCATTCAAGAAATCAATACGATATTGCTCCATAAAATGAATGCTTTCCTGAAGAGCTTGAGAAGGGTTGTGTGCTATTAGCCGATTAAATTCGCCTGCAAAGGCATTAAAATTATTTTGTATATCGTAGCTTCCAATTTGAAAGAAATCAGAATTTCTGAATTCAACAAAAGCAGGAAGGCTAGGGTTGTTCAAGAATAAATCAATAGCGTTTAAGGTTGGTGCCAATTGAAAATGTATCCAGAATGTATAAATAACGCCCGCGCCGAGTCCTGTAACTAAATAATAGATCAAGAATTTTTTGCTTCCCCAAACATTTTCCAGTGTATTTCCAAACATCCAAAGGGCAAACATATTGAACAATATATGTGAAAAGTTTTGCGTGCTATGCATAAACATATAGGTCACATATTGAAACGGGCGGAAATTATCAGCTCCGATATAATGAAGTCCAAAGAGATTATTTAAGTCGAATTTAAACGCTGTTCCAACGCCAAGAGCCGCTAAAAAAAACAGTCCGTTTATAATAAGTAGATTTTTTACAACCGGAGGTAGAATAGCAAATCTGTTGGGTCTGAATTGTTGATTCATTCAATAGTATTTTTGGTGTTTTCCCTTTTGACGCAAAATGCTTGCCAAAAGTACAATTATATTTTAGTGGAACTTTTCGTCAAGTTCTTCTGTGCCAATAATCTTAATAATACTTTGTCCTCCGGGCGATTTATCGGGCATCTGACAGGCAAAGAGTTCATTAATCATTTGTGTCATTTCTTCTGTTTTCAAACGTTGTCCTGCCTTAATGGCAAGTTGCCGAGCAATACTTTTTGCGAAGTTTATATTTCTGTCTTGATCAAAATTCTTAACCGATTTATGGTTTTCGATAATCTGCTCAAGTAAAGTTTGAACCTGACTTTCTTGCACTTCAAGAGGAGCTCCATTGGCAATAAAATTCTGTTGACCGAAGGGTTCCAAATCAAATCCAATTACTTTTAAATCAGGCAGTAATTCTTTTATTATTTCGCTATCTGCCACGGTAAAATGTAGTTGAATAGGGAAGAGTAATTGCTGCGAAGGATTTTTCCCTTTCTGAAAACGTTCAAGATAGTTTTCAAATAAAATACGTTCGTGCGCCAACTGTTGGTTTATCACCATTAACCCTGACTTAACAGAAGTAACAATATATTTTAACCCGCTTTGTAAAACCGCTTGATTAGTCTCTTCAATTTCCGATTGTGTATCTGTTTCAAAGGGACTGGCAAATTCATCATCTGTTGTATTATTATCATCAGAAGGGTAAATTTTTTCCCAATGTTGTATGTTTGGATCTTTTTCTTTATGAAAAGTAGATTCTGTTTTCGAGCTGCTTTCAAAAGGGTTGTAATCAGGATCTATTTTAATTTGAGGCGGACGAATAGGGCGGTTGGCAGGAAAATCAAAATTCAAACTTGGTTCTGTTTCAAAATCTAAAACAGGTGTTAGATTATTTTCCGCTAAGGCTTTTTTAATAGATGATCCTAAAATAGAATATATCAGCTGTTTATCTAAAAAATTAACTTCTACTTTAGTTGGATGAATATTAACATCAATAGATTTTGGGTCAACCTCAATAAAAATAAAATAACTTGGTATGGAGTTTTCCGGTATCAGCTCTTGAAAAGTGTTGGCTACAGCATGATGAAAATAAGGATGTTTGATAAAGCGATTATTAGCAAAGAAAAACTGTTCTCCACGTGTTTTTTTTGCAAACTCCGGTTTCCCAATAAAACCTTGAATATTTACATGCTCTGATTTTTGATATAGTGGTACTAAACGTTCGTTATAATTACCTCCGAAAACACCAACTATTCTTTGTTTTAAATTTGTTGATTTAAGCTGAAAAAGTATTTTTCCATTATTATAAAAAGTATATTCTATCTCCGGACTTGCAAGTGCAACTCTTTGAAACTCATCAATAATATGTCGTAATTCTGCGTTATTTGATTTTAAAAAATTCCGTCTGGCAGGCACATTATAAAATAGGTTTTTAACCGATATTGAAGTGCCATTTTGGTGCTGACAGCTATCTTGGGAAACGACTTCTGATCCTTCAATTAAGATACAAGTTCCTAACTCATTGTTAGTTTGTTTTGTTTTGAGTTCTACGTGAGCAATAGCCGCAATAGAAGCTAAAGCCTCACCACGAAAGCCCATAGTGTTAAGGGAAAATAAATCATCGGCAGATTTTATTTTTGAAGTAGCGTGTTTCTCAAAACAAAGTCGTGCATCGGTTTCCGACATTCCTTTGCCATTATCAACCACTTGAACCAATGTTTTCCCCGCATCTTTTATTATTAAAGTAATTTCTGTTGCCTCGGCATCCAATGCATTTTCGAGTAATTCCTTTACAACAGAAGCAGGTCGTTGAATAACTTCACCGGCTGCAATTTGATTAGCAACGGAATCGGGCAGTAATTGAATGATATCAGCCATTATCTAAGTATAAAATAGAGTACAATAATGAGAACGAAAATATAAAAATAAAGAGCATATTTCTTAGATTTTGCTCTTGTTCTATCATCACGAGCCCATTTTTTTCGCATCTCTTTACGGATATTTATCCGATCAGGGTTTTTAATGTTATCTTCAATTTCTTTTTTTCGTTTTTCTTCAGCCTCTTTCTTCTCGTCGTAATAACGAGTTTTCATTTCAAACTTCCTGTGCTTGTTTATTTTACCAAATGTTACCTTCATGGGTTTTTCCGAATTTCAGTCTGCAAATTTATTGATTATTTCCGAGCTGTCGAATTTTAGACTGACAATTGTGTGCAACTACAAATCTATTGTTTTTACTATTTTTGCAAAACAAATTATTTTATCCTAAAATGAAACGTATTTTTATACTCTTTTTTATACTGCTTTCTGCTTTTTTTGTGCAGGCTCAGCAAATTTATCCTCAAGATTATTTTCGGTCGCCAATAGATTTTAGAATGTTGCTATCGGGAACTTTTGGAGAATTACGTCCCGATCATTTTCATACAGGTATAGATATAAAAACACGTAGTGTCGAAGGAGCTTCTGTTTATGCCGCTGCCGACGGATATATTAG
The DNA here is from genome assembly GCA_021157585.1 of Bacteroidales bacterium. Lineage (NCBI taxonomy): Bacteria > Pseudomonadati > Bacteroidota > Bacteroidia > Bacteroidales > Bacteroidales bacterium. The sequence goes on from JAGGWH010000016.1 coordinate 20,733, forward strand.
TCGTATAAAAATCTCAGCATTTGGAACAGGAAAAACGCTTTATCTTACACATCCTAATGGTTTTGTAAGTGTTTACGGGCATTTAAGTGCATTTGAAAAATCTTTGGCAACTTATGCGAAAGAGCAGCAATACAAAAGAAAATCATTTGAAGTAGATTTATACCTGAAAAAAGATCAGTTTAAGTTTGCCAAAGGCGATATTATTGCACTATCAGGAAATTCGGGGAGCTCCGGTGGTCCGCATTTGCATTTTGAAATACGGGATGAAAAAACCCAAGAACCCATTAATCCACTCTTGTTTGGTATTAAAGTAAAAGATTATATCAGACCTGTTATAAATTCTATTAGGGTGTATCCAAGTGGTAAAAAGCCATTTAATTTGCAATTAGCCGGTTGGGGCGAAAATTATCGTTTAAAAGATGGAGATACAATTGGTTTACCCAATGATTTTTATTTAGCAATTAATACCATCGATAAACAAAACGACACTAAGAATAATAATGGCGTTTTTGAGGTGGCTCTTTTTGTAGATTCCGTTCAGGTATTTGGTAATCGGCAGGAGCGACTGAATTTTTCAACAGGAAGGTATATAAATACTTTTATCGATTATGCTTATTATTCTGAGTATAGAAGACGATATCAACGAGCTTTTGTTGGAGAGCACAACAAACTAAAATTATATACTGAGCTTAAAAATAATGGGGTTGTTCATTTAACAGATAGTATTTTTCATCAGATAATATATCAGGTTAAAGATGCCAATAATAACGTATCCAAATTAAAATTTTATACTTTTTTGGACGATTCAAATAAGTTTGAACCGCTCCCTACAGATACGGTAAAAAAGGCTGTTTTTTATGTTGACAGAGAAAATATTTTTAAAGCAGAAAATATAAAGTTGATAATGCCAACCAATGCGCTTTATGATAGTTTATATTTTCATTTCGATGTTTTAAAAGCGAATAAACAAAACTATACCCCTATTTATCAGCTTCATTCTAAGGAAGTGCCTTTGCATAAGTATATTAAGTTGAGCATAAGGTCAGATAGTATTCCTGAAAAATTAAAAAGTAAGATATTAGTTGCCCGTATAGATAATAATAATTTTATACCGAGTACCACTAAATGGGAGGGCTCTTGGGCAACAGCTTCTATACGGAGTTTTGGTAATTATACTCTTATTGCCGATACTGTAAAACCTCAAATCAGACGGATTAATTTCTCTAAAAATAAAGTTTTAAAAGCAGGAGATAAACTTAGTTTTATAATTAAAGATGAGTTGAGCGGTATTAAGAGTTATAAAGGCTTTTTTAATGGAGAGTGGGTGTTATTTGAATATGACGCAAAAAATAATTTAATTTTTTATACTGTCGAGCAAAAACGCTTGCTTAAAAAAAATAAGATTCTTATTGAGATTGAGGATAGAGTTGGTAATAAAAGTATTTGGAGCGAATAATTTGAGTTGTTTTTAAAATCTTCGTTTAAATTTTTAAGTATTTTTATACCGACCTCAGATTGATACTGAAGTCTAAAGATATCAGGATGTTACTCATAGGTTTTTATTTTAATTTTAAGCAACTTAACTGTAAAATCCGTAACATTTATCTTTAACATACCAATTTTAAAAAAATTGTTAATATTTTTTGTTTAAAACTTGCATCAAAATAATTTATGCGTAACTTTGCCGTTAGAAATGTTGTCATCCTGATAATATTTCTTTGGTTAATTATGGTTTGTGTTTGAGGTGCGAAGTGGTTATTCGCACCTTTTTTTATTTCTTTAAGCCAATATTTAAAGTTGTTTTGGAGATTATAGTACGAACTATAGTAAAACAACTTTTCTAAAAGAATATTTGTTAATTTTGCACACTCAAAAAAACAGAATACATATAAGACTATGTTTGAAGGATTAAGCGAAAGGTTAGACCGCTCCCTTAAAGTATTAAAGGGTCAGGGAAAAATTAGTGAAATTAATGTTGCTGAAACAGTAAAAGAAATTCGTAAAGCTCTTCTTGAAGCGGATGTTAGCTATAAGATAGCCAAAGAGTTTACCAATACTGTTAAAGAAAAGGCTTTAGGACAGAATGTTTTAACAGCCGTTTCTCCTAATCAGTTAATGGTTAAGATTGTTCACGATGAGTTAGCCGCATTGATGGGAGGGCAAGCAGCTGAACTTGATATTCAGTCAAACCCAAGTATAATCTTGATGTCGGGTTTGCAAGGATCGGGTAAAACAACTTTTTCTGCCAAATTAGCCAACTATCTTAAAAATAAAAAAGGAAAAACACCATTATTGGTTGCTTGCGATGTTTATCGTCCTGCTGCTATTGAACAATTAAAAGTTCTTGGTGCAGAAATTGGTGTTGATGTACATAGTGATGAAGAGCAAAAAGATCCTGTAAAAATAGCAAAGGCAGCGGTTAAAAAAGCACATGCTTCGGCTTACGATGTTGTTATTATTGATACTGCCGGTCGTTTGGCAGTTGATGAGCAGATGATGACTGAGATTGCCAATATAAAAAATGCAGTCAAACCACAGGAAACTTTGTTTGTTGTAGATTCTATGACGGGTCAGGATGCTGTAAATACGGCAAAAGCTTTTAACGATCGACTTAATTTTGAGGGTGTAATTTTAACCAAATTAGATGGTGATACCAGAGGGGGTGCGGCATTAACTATTCGCACCGTTGTAGAAAAGCCAATAAAATTTGTTGGTGTTGGCGAAAAAATGGATGCTTTAGATATTTTCTATCCCGAACGTATGGCCGACCGGATTTTGGGTATGGGTGATATTGTTTCTTTGGTAGAGAAAGCTCAAGAGCAGTTTGATAAAGAAGAGGCAAAAAAGCTACACAAAAAAATTGCTAAGGATCAATTTAATTTTAACGATTTTCTGGGTCAGATTAAGCAGATTAAGAAAATGGGTAATGTGAAAGATTTAATGGGAATGATTCCCGGAATGAGCAAAGCCATGAAAAATGTAGATATTGACGATGATGCTTTTAAAAATATAGAATCTATTATCTTTTCTATGACTAATAAAGAACGCGAAAACCCCAGCCTTTTAAATGGTAGTCGCCGTAAGCGTATTGCTCTTGGATCAGGAACAAATATTCAGGAGGTAAATCAACTTATTAAGCAGTTTGACGAAACCCGTAAAATGATGAAAATGATGACTAAGGGTGGTGGTAAAGCTATGGCGAATATGATGAGTAGAATGGGGGGAAGACGATAATTTGTATTTCAAAAAAATAATTTATGATACTTATAGATGGTAAAGCAGCCGCAGCAAAACTTAAAAAAGAAATTGCTACGGAAGTAGCTGCAATGATTGATAAAAATCAAAAAGCACCACATTTAGTTGCAATCTTAGTTGGCGACGATCCTGCCAGTCAAACCTATGTTGCTAGTAAAGAAAAAGCCAGTCGTTCCGTAGGAATTACATCCTCTATTTATCGTTTGTCAGCTAAAACAAGCGAAAAGGAATTATTAGAACTAATTAGCTTTCTTAATAATGATGAGGATGTTGATGGTTTTATTGTTCAATTACCTTTGCCGGATCATATCAATGTTGAAAAAATTATCAATAGTATAGATTATAGAAAAGATGTTGATGGTTTTCATCCTATGAATGTTGGTAAAATGGTTCTTGGAGAATCGGCTTTAATTTCGGCTACACCACAAGGAATACTCTATTTACTAGAAACATATAAAATAGAAACTAAAGGAAAAAATGTTGTTGTTTTAGGCAGAAGTAATATTGTAGGAACACCAATGTCAATATTACTTTCTCGAAAATCAGAGCAAGGTGATGCAACAGTAACTCTTTGTCATAGTCGTACTAAAAATCTAAGTGATATTACCAAAAAAGCAGACATTATTATTGCAGCTATTGGTAAACCCGAGTTTTTAAAAGCCGATATGGTTAAAAAAGGAGTAGTTATTATTGATGTCGGAATTCATCGTATTCCGGATGAGAAAGCCGCTAAAGGCTATCGTTTAACCGGTGATGTTGATTTTGCTGCTGTATCTAAAAAAGCAAGTCATATTACCCCTGTCCCCGGAGGTGTTGGTCCAATGACTATTGCTGCCTTATTAAAAAATACATTATTATCCACTAAAAAATAAATTGATGAACCACTTAAAATTATTTTTTCTCGCATTAACGCTATTACTATTTTCTTTCTTGGGTTTTCCTCAAGATATTCCAAAAGAAAAAAATCAAGTGGAAGTTATTTCCCCTTCCATATTAATAGATAAACTATCTGATAAAGTTGATGAAACTTCCGGCTTGATATTTTATCGTGGGAGTATATGGACTTTAAACGATAGTGGAGGAAAACCACAGATTTATCGCTTAAATGGTAAAACGGGTAAAGTTGTTCAAGTTGTAAATATCAAAAATGCTAAAAACATAGATTTTGAAGATTTAACGCAGGATGATGATTTTATTTATGTTGGAGATATGGGTAATAATTATGGAAACAGAAAAAACTTATGCATATATAAAATTGCTAAGGCAGATATTCCGAAAGAAGGTGATATTAACCTAAAAGCAGAACTGATTAAGTTTAAGTATGCCGATCAGAAGAGTTTTCAGAAGAAAAATCGCAGAAATGATTTTGATTGTGAAGCAATTGTAAGTGTGGGCGATAAACTTTATTTGTTTACTAAAAATTGGGTTGATGCAAAAACGAGAGTTTATGCTGCTCCAAAAAAAGCAGGTGATTTTACTTTGGAAGTTGTTGATGAATTTAATGTAGATGGACTAATTACGGCAGCAGAATATCAAGCTGAAACCAAAACCCTTAGCCTTTTAGGGTATAAAGATTTTATGCCTTTTATATGGGTGTTTTGGAATTATCAAGAGCAAGATTTTTTTGGAGGCGAAAAGCGTCGTTTTAATATGGAAAGTATTCATGGTGCTCAAACAGAAGGAGTTTGCTTTAATGGCAAAGGGGATGTTTTGATAAGTTGTGAGCAATCGTATTTTCCGCAAAGATTATATAGTATTCCACTTAAAGCATTAAGGAGTAAAGATGAGTTTTTGGCTCAGTGCAAGGGAAATAAAAATCTTGATCTTTCGTCTACTTTTGATGTCGATAAAAAAATTATTAATCTAAAAGTTAAAGGATTAAATAAGGGTGCTTATACCGTTGAGATATTAAATGAGATTTGGAGAACGGAAAAGATTTCTTCTTTTAAGGCTAAAAAAAGAAACGAAGAAAATATTGAGCTGAAAGCCAAGAATTTAAAAGCGGGAATGTATTATCTCCGAGTTGAACAAAAAGACTTACTCAAAGTAAATCGAGTTTACATAAAATAATTAATGTATGTCTGAAGATACCACAGATGAATTACTTTTGAGTGGAAAGACACTTCCTTTAATGGAGGAGTTTTATACTATTCAGGGAGAGGGATTTAATACCGGACAAGCCGCTTATTTTGTGCGCATTGGTGGTTGCGATGTTGGTTGCCACTGGTGTGATGTAAAAGAATCGTGGAATGCTAAACTTTTTCCTGCAACTCCAACAGATAGCATAGTTGCTAATGTGGCTAAATGTCCTGCTAAAGCTGTTGTGGTTACCGGTGGAGAACCTTTGATGTACAATCTAAATTATTTTTGCTCTGAATTAAAAAAAGAAGGAATAAATAGATTTTTAGAAACATCCGGTTCTCATCCGCTTAGCGGCGAATGGGAATGGATATGCTTGTCGCCCAAGAAAAATGCGCCTCCCTTAAACCCAATTTACAGTAAAGTTAGTGAGTTGAAAGTAATTATTGCTAATAAAGGCGATTTTGATTGGGCTGAGAAAAATGCTAAGTTGGTTAATGATAGTTGTCATTTGTATTTACAACCCGAATGGAGTAAATCAAAATTATTGATGCCTATTATTACTGATTATATTATGGCGCATCCACGATGGAAAATTTCTTTACAGAGTCATAAGTATATGAATATTCCTTAGCCTGTTTTCTAACAACTTGGGTTAGCAGATAAGAATAAATTATTGCTTCTTCTCATTAACGCCAAAGCCAAACAAAGCAAAATCATATTTTATCGGATCATTGGGATCAAAGGAGCGGAGCGATTCGGTTATTTCAGTAACGGCTTTCCAGTCGTTTTGTTTTCGTAATAGTAAGCCTAAACTTCTACCGATACGACTTGTATGCACATCAAGTGGAAGCATAAGCTTGTTCGGCGAAATATTTCTCCAAATACCAAAGTCAACGCCGGAATTATCTTTTCTAACCATCCACCTCAGATACATGTTTAGTCGTTTGGCTGCCGAGTTTTTTGCCGGATTCGATAAGTGCTTTTCGCTTCTTTTCAGATGAGAAATACTATTAAATAAAGTGTTGAATTCTATTAAAGCCGTTTTAGCATTAGTCGTAAAACCATTTTCAAATACTTTTTCTAAACCTCCAAAATTCAGATATATGTTTTGGAGCGAACTGATAAAAAACTGCATGTCAACAGCTTGAAAAGTTCTATGTTTGAATGTGTCGAAAACTTGTAAGTCTGTATCAGAACAATTACGGACAAAATCTGCCGGAGCATAATCCATCATTTCCATTAATCTATTTGCATTTCGGATAATTACAGGACGTTGACCCCAAGCAATACTGGCAGCTAAAAAACCTGCTATTTCTATATCCTCTTTTGCGGAAAATTGATGTGGAATTTGAATAGGATCATTTTCGATAAATTCAGGTCTATTGTATTTTAAAGTATAGTCTTCTAAAAATTCTAACAGCTGATTTCTATCCATTTTTTTTCTTTTTACGTATTATTAAGGCAAGGATTATTAGAATTGGTATTATATATTCTAAGCCTTTTCCAAAATTGGATTTGCGAGAAACTATTGCTGTTTCATTTCCTATAAGGGTAAATCCTGCCCAATAATAGGGGTGAGAATACATAGCATTTCCTTTATTTATCATATCTAATTTAGCGCGATGTAAAGCCATGTTTTTTTCTAATCCTTTAGCTAAATAAGTGTAAAATCCGGCTATAAGGTCGGCACTATATTTATCGTTAACATCCCAATGTGTCATGACAACACTTGGTACTCCTGCATATTGAAATCCGGTAGAAAGACTCATAATGCCCTCGCCTTTGTTTAGTTTTCCGTTACCGGAATTACAAGCACTTAAAACTGCAAGATCGGCACTTAAATTCATGCCAAATAGTTCACTTACAGTAAACATTCCGGATGAATGCTTGTCGTTAGAAAAAACTAATTTTGATTCCAAAGGATTATCATCATTTAAAACGGCATGCATAGCGAGATGCAAAACGGAAGCTTTAGGAGCCTCTTTTTTAAAGTTCTTTTTTGTTGCTTCTTCGCCTTTAAATATTTTAGGACTGAAAAAAGTGGAAATACTCTCGAGCTCTTTGTTAACATACAATAAAGGCATTAAAATATAATCATCTTTTATTGTCGTGTCACACCGGTCTAGAAAAGTATAAGTTGGAGCAAAAGCAATTATTTGTCCATGATTAGCTTTCTTTTTCTGTGTGTAGCTAAAATAAATTGCTGCTGAGTTTAAGGTGCTGCATACATTATCGTTAATAAAATATGGTAAATCTCTATAGTTAGGTCGTTCATTTACAGCAGTGTCGCTAAGCAAAATATCAAAAGGTAAATAGCTAAGTATCCCATCGGGGATTATGAGTAATTCTTTTCCTTTAATTTGCTCAGCAAAATCCCCTAAAAGAAATTGATAATTCTCGTATGCTAAACTTATAAACGACTTATAATCGGCATAACTATTATCTGTGTTTACGTGGTGTAAAAGTTGTAATAGGCGTAGAATAGAATTGTTAAAACCCTGTGGTATTTTTTTTGAAAACACAGCCGCTTCTTTTTTCGAAATAACATAAACTAAAAGTAAAGAATCACTTAAAGCATAATCTACTATGACTTTATTCTTTGATAATTGTTTCTGCACATCCGAAATTTGGATGATATTATTTCCGTAAAAAAGTCTGTAATACTCGGGATAATTAGCAGCTAAAACTTTTTGTATACTATCCAGACTTTTTTTAAAAATTTGTTTTTGTTGAAGATATATCCAAGTTGTTTTTTTGTTTGATGTTAAGCCTTCCATTTTTTCTTCGAGGCTTAGTAAGCTTTGTTTTAGGCTATTTTCTTTTTTGATTAATTCGTTTGGAACGTTTGATAAATGAATAGAATCATTTTGTTGTAAACTTGCTAATAAAGCAGTTGATTTGTTTTGTTCAATAAGAGAAAAGCCGGCATTAAAATATTTTGATTCTTTACTGAGTAAATAAAGTTTGTACGAAACCTGAATAGCTTGATTGAGAAGGTTGTTTACTTCTTTATTTAAAATCAGATTAGAAGAGTATTTTTGTGAAAGGCGAAATCCTTCAACCAATTTTATACTCAATTGATAGGTATCGAAAGATGCTTTAAGATATTTTATGTCTTTAGTTTTTTCATAATATTGAGCCAATGCACGAGCTTTCCAGCCTATACTATTGGTTACCGACGATAATTTAATATTTACTTTTTCAGGATTTATCAAAATGTCGGTTGAATTAAATCCCGGAGTTAAGGCTATAATAGATTTTTGAATAATTTCTAAAGCTTTTTCTGTGTCGTTTTCTTTGATAAAATATTTTGCTTGAGCCAGTAAAGCACGACCCAAAGGTTCGTTTTTATCCCCCAAAGAAGAATGATATCCGCCAACAGCAAGATTCAAATAATATAAACCAAGCAGCTTATCTCTACCTGTTTGTAAATAAAAAGAGCCTAACCAAAAATAAGTGTCTGCGGCTTCTTTTTCGTCTATAACACTCTTAGTTATTGCAAGATGATTTGCCCATTTAAGCATAGCTTCGGCATCATCTATACGGTTGGCTTTCCATAGTGTTTCTCCAAAAACACGTAATTGGTCGGGCTTTAATTCTTTTAATGAGCGGGCTAACTTAAAATATTCAATTGCTTTGTCGTAATCTTCTAAGCTTTTGTAAACAGTGGCTAAATCGGAATACGAATTAATTAACAAAGAATGATTATCCGGCAAAAGTTCTCTATAAATAGAATTTGCCTGTAAATATAAGTTTAAAGCATTTTCGTAATCTTTCAGCATGTAAAGAGAGGATGCTTGCGATTGTATAATGCGGGCTTTTTCTAAAACCGAACCATTAGCCTTATTAAAAAACACTAAAGATTTTTTGTATAAATCAATAGCTTTCGAATATTTAGCAAGAAAATGGTTCAAAAATCCTTTTCTTGAGTATAATAATCCCAATTCTTCCTGATGTTCAGGGTTTTCTTCATCTAGCATTTCGATGGCTTCATTATAGTAATTTTCGGCTAAATCGTAATGGGATAATCTGGAATAAGAATCTCCAAATCTTCCGTAAATAGATGCAAGTTGAACTATGTTATTGCTTTGTAAATATACTATCTCTTTGGCTTTGCCAAGATAGGAAAATGTATTTACCGAATCACCTTTTATGGAGTATATCTGACTGATATTCTGATAGGTATCTATTAAAATTGTATCGTAAACCTGAATGTGATTTTCGCGGTAGCTAATAGTTTTCTTATAATTGATAATTGCACTGTCATATTCATTATTATAGAAATAAATATTTCCTATTAAATGATACAGTTGAGGATATAATTCATTAGGATCAGGAAACTTTTTTGTTTTACCTTTTAACCAAAAGACAATATTCGACGAATTAGTCATATCCCCCTTTTTCCAATACTCATAAGCTAAAATTTTCCAACTTAATAAGTTATTTATGTTTCTATTGTTGAAGGTGTTTAGGAAATTATAAGTAGAGTCGAGTGATTTGCGTTGAATAAGTTTGTTAAATTGTTCTTGATCACGTTTTAGGAAATCTTTTTTAATATTAGTTTCTTGAGCACTAACAGTTAAAAGTGTTGACACAAAAATGAGAACAGTTAAACATTTTTTTTTAAACATAATTATGACGCAATAGGATTTAACAAAAGTAGGCTTTGTGTTACACACATCCAAAGGCTCAAATTGATTTCTATTGATATATAAACAAAAAAGGAGAGAATAAAGCTGTTATTCATTACTTTAAAGATACAAATTATTTTACAAATAGAATTTTACGGTCGCCAAATTGTTATATTTCAGTAATTGTGTTTTTTTATAAAAAATATTTTTTTGTGTTTTTTTCTTTTAGTAGCCTGTCAATTTGACTATGTTTCAAGGCTTTGGCAAAAAAATTGAGAAATAAGTCCTAATTCTACTAATGTAGTATTGGTTAATATTTATATTGCTGATATTGTGTTAGTTATAATTATTTTAATAAAATAAAAACTAAATACGCCAACTATCACCGACAGTTTTTCGGTTAGTTGGAATATAATACTGACAAAAACACAGGTTTAAGATATGAATAAGGAAACAAAAAAAAGTAAAAAAGACCACGCTACTAATAAGCCAAAAAAAGATACTGCTAAAAAAGCAAAGACTAAAAAGTTAGATGAAAAAGAGCAGTCTGTTGAAGAGAAAAAAATAGAGGAAGTTAAAGAAGATAATCAAGAGGAAATACCTTCTTGCGAAACTGATATTGAGCAATTAGAAGCAACAATTGCTGAACTAAAAGATAAGCACTTACGGTTATTTTCCGAATTTGAGAATTATCGCAGACGCACAATGAAAGAGCGTATAGAATTATTCAAAACTGCTTCTTCGGAAATTATTATAGAGTTACTCGGTATACTTGATGATTTTGATAGAGCAAATAAATCTTTTGAAACGGCTACCGATATAGAAGCTGTTAAGCAGGGGTTTGAACTAATTCACTCTAAACTTCAAGGTTTGCTTGCAAAAAAAGGTTTAGAGAGTATGGATGCTTTAGAAAAAGATTTTGATACTGATTTTCATGAAGCTATTACTGAGATTCCTGCTCCAACAAAAGAGCTTAAGTCGAAAGTTGTTGATGTTATTGAAAAAGGATATTTATTAAACGGTAAAGTTATTCGCTTTGCTAAAGTAGTAGTTGGGAAATAAGCTTAGGATAAGTCTATAAGATATGAGTAAAAGAGATTATTACGATATATTAGGTGTTGATAAAAATGCTACTGAAACAGAGCTGAAAAAAGCTTATCGTAAGGTTGCTATCAAATATCACCCTGATAAAAATCCGAATGATAAAGGAGCAGAAGAAAAATTTAAGGAGGCTGCAGAAGCTTATGATGTTTTAAGCGATTCGCAAAAAAGACAACGTTACGATAGGTATGGTCATGCCGGAGTTGGAGGAGCTGCCGGAGGTGGTGGCTTTAGTGGTGGAGGTATGAATATGGATGATATCTTTAGCCACTTTGGTGATATTTTTGGTGGTGGCTTTGGTGGTGGCTTTGGCGGAGGCGGAAGTCGTCGCCATGTTAATCGCGGCTCAAATCTTCGTATAAAAGTTAAACTTACACTTGAAGAAATTGTAAAGGGAGCCGAGAAAAAAGTAAAAGTAACTAAATATGTTAGTTGTAATAGCTGTAATGGAACAGGTGCTGAAAGCGGAGGAACACAAACTTGTAGCACTTGTCATGGTACAGGGCAGGTTACGCGTATTGTAAATAGTTTTCTCGGTCAGATGCAAACCTCTACTACTTGTCCGCAATGTGGTGGCGAAGGTGAAATTATTAAACATAAATGTAAGGCTTGTCACGGTAATGGTATTGTAAAAGGTGAGGAAGTGATTTCTCTTTCTATTCCTGCCGGTGTTGCTGAAGGTATGCAACTTTCTGTTTCGGGTAAGGGGAATGCAGCTGCTCGTGGAGGAATCGCTGGTGATTTAATTGTTCTTATTGAAGAAATTGAACATCCAGATTTAGTTCGTGATGGTAGTAATTTATTGCACGATCATTTTATTAGTTTCCCCGATGCTGCTCTTGGTTGTACTATTAATGTGCCTACTGTTGAAGGAATGGCAAAAGTTAAAGTTGAAGCGGGAACTCAACCCGGAAGAGTGCTTAGATTAAAAGGCAAAGGCTTGCCTGATGTTAATTCTTATGGACGTGGTGACTTGCTCGTAACTATTAATGCTTGGGTTCCTAAAAAACTTAATCCTAACGAGCGCGAAGCTCTTAATAAAATGAATCAGTCGGTTAATTTTCAACCCGACCCAAATACTAAAGAAAAAGGATTCTTTAATCGTATGCGCGACTATTTTAGATAAGAATTATTGAATTTAGATACAAGCCAAAATGTAATTTGCATTTTGGCTTTTTTTGTCTCCACATATGCTTAAGAAAGTTATGTGGTACTTTTTGGGGGTTTACGGCTGATTAAGCTAAATGTTAACCTTTGCTGTGTTCGGACTCCTTTCTTGTATTTTTGGCGAGCTGTTTCTAAAATTACCTTATCTATGATCCTTGAAACGAGAATCCATTAATTGATAAACTTTTCGTGACGTGGCTACCCAACCAATATAAGGGCCATTGAATTCTATGGCAACAAACTCTCTTGTTTCACCAATATTAACTTCTATCCAGTTTTTACCTGCATCAGTTGTATGATAAAGTAAACCTCTTACACCACATGTCCAACCTTCATTCGGACTTACAAAGTGAATATCATTTAAATTATGTTTCCCATCAATATACCATTGTTGTTTTTCCCAGGTTCTTCCTCCATTTGTTGTATGTGAGATAAAACCACCATCGCCACAAATCCAGCCATCTTGAGAATCGTAAAAATACATTCCATTAATTATCTGGGCATTTGTTTTAAAATTGTATGGAATCCAGGTTTTTCCTGCATTGGTGGTCTTTAAAATAACTCCACGATTACTAGCATCACGTTGCATCCCAAGGATATATCCATTATTTTTATCTGTAAAAAATACTCTTGAGAAAAATACATTTACAGGTGATTGATAAATATTCCAGGTTTTTCCTCCATTTTTAGTATATATTATTGCTGCACCTCTGCCAACAGCCCATCCATTATTCTCATCTGTAAACCAAATACTTTCCAAAAGAAGGTTATTTCCCGGTGTAGCTTGTGAATTCCAGGTTCCTTCATAACCATGATCGTCGCTATGCGATACCATACCACTATATCCACATACCCAAACGTCTTTACCCAATACAAAAATATCTTGCGGATCACTATTAGCATTAATGGAAAGCTTAAGAAAATTCTGTGCCCACTTCTGATCTTTTGTCCACTGATTAATTTTGCTGACATGGTGAGCGAGATAAGAATTTTTTCTGTTTCCGCTTACAAATACATCATATTCTACACCATCAGAAGATAAATTATTTATCATTAAGCCTCCATTACCTTCTTGTTCATAAATTAGCTCCCAATTTGCTTGTCCAAAAGTAATACCGGCAAAAATTAAGCATACAAATAACAATGTTATCTTTCTCATAATCTTAATGTTTTATTTATAATTAAACTTTGAATTAAAATCCTACATAAAGGATATTTACTATATTCTCTTCTTTTAAATAACCAAAAGGAATCAAGCCTGAATTTATTTTTGTATTTACATTTTGCATGATTGCATTATTATCATACTGATATCCTTCAATAGTCCAATTTGTTATTTTGGTATCAGGGATCTGTGTCATTAAAGTATAATACATGCCGTTATAAATAGTTATCCCAACAGGTACATATTGCTGATTGAGGTATGGTTGCATGTTTGCACTTACCGCATTCAAATCAAGTTGAGATTCAACTAATTGCCAAGCTGTAACCGATACTTCTGATTTAATAAATAAGACATAAAGATCTCCCTGATTGGTAAATGAAATGCCCATGGGAAAATAAGCTTGTTCAATATTTGATGTAATTCCATTTTGTAATGAAGTTGCATCATTATAGTCTTCAAGCTTCCATGCTGTCATACCAAGCGGGTTTCCTTCTATATAATAAACAAGCACTTCGTGTCCATCACTTATATAAATTCCGGAAGGTGTTTTCCCTGAATTAATGGCATTATTAATATCATTTTGAATGGCGGCGGGATTGTTTTCAATTTTCTGTGCCGACCAGCCATTTCCTTTTGAAATTATTCCGGGAACAGAGTTTCCTCCTGATGTATTATTGTTATTATTAATATTGTTGTTTTGTTCCAGTTCGTCTTGCTCCGGATTGTAGGTTGGTTCATAATCTTCTTCATCTTCGTATTCCCATACGGGAGGATTATTAGGATTCTCATCTTGCTCTTCAACACCGGGAATTACCTGATTACTAACGATAATTATATCATCAGGATATGTATTATTTTCATCTTCACAAAACTGAGTATACATTTCTGCTAATCTCGAAACCTCTTTATCAAACCAATCATAGTTTGTTTCGTTTTGACTTAACACATTATCAATCTGATATTGAACGGCTCCCGAACTTTTAGCTTTATCGTTAATAGTATGATAATTTTTCTCGGCTTGCGCATATGCTATTTGTAAAGCCTTTATAAAATCTTCACAATAGATATATTCATTTTTAAGATATTCACCTGCTTCTTTTATTTGATTAACATATACATCAACATCCCAATCGTATAAGCCTGTGCCCCAAATGGTTATTTTATCACCTTTTATCGATTTATTATCCAAATCAAGGCGCATAATCCTATCATTTAAACAATCGATAGAGCTTAAATGAGAGTCGATATAAGCTCGATAGCGATCGAATTGTTGTAATAGGTTTTTACTGCGTTTCTTTAGTTGTTCTACTGTTTCTCTGTTGGCTTTTATTAGACCATTTTGAGTAACATTTTCCCTAACCAAATCAAAAGTTTGTTTATAACCGTTGACAGCTGATAATAGTCCACCTGCAACTCCAATATAGCTTTTCCAATCCTTAGCATCTTCGCCTGCATTAAACGCCTCTTCTGAGGCAGTTTGAAATAACTGTACGGCATTATCTTGATAGCCATAACTGTTCCTGATAGCATCTATTGATCCCCATAATTTACCATCAAAAAGGCTCTTAAAATTGGTAACCAAATCATAAGTGGCTTTCACAAAACGAAATGGTATTTCAACATTTGCAGTAAAAGTTTGTATTCCTTCATTCCAAACAAGTCCAGAATATGCTTCTACTGCCTTACGGTAGGCTATATTTGCCCTGCCTCGCATTTCCATCCAATATTCAGGAGTTACTTGTTCAGCCAAAGGCGTAATAGAAAAACTAAATCCGGGATTTTCTTTTCTGATTTTTTTAAGTGTTCTGCTAAAATATTGATCTCCCTGATATCTTCTGAGTTTATCACACAGAATTTGTGATTTATTAAATGATTTTATTATTTGTCGATTAAGTGCAAGGCTGTTTATTTCAGCTATATCAGAATTTATCTTTGCTATTTCCGCAAGAAATTCGGATTCGAGGTTTGAGTTGGTTTCTGTTTTTGTTATTTTTTTTCCAATATATTTACTTCCATTTTTGTTTAATTCTTCTGTTATTTCATAAAGACAATTACCAACTAATGATTTTCGAATATTCCCATCGGGCCCGTCAGGATAGTTTGAATAATAATTATTAAGACTTATTAAATATTTATCTATATCAGCCCGATTATTAAATTGGGGAAAGTTATAAGGTAATTTACAGTGAGGAGGATTGCAGTATTCTCCCCATAATTTACCAGCACGATTGGTAATTTCATCTCGCGTTTTAAAGAGTTCCTTCAATTCCTTATCTAAAGTTTTCCATTCAGGCGAGTTATAATATTCTCTTTTCCTTTTATCCTTGCAGGGCTTAATATAATTTTCGTAAAATGATCTCCCCTCTTTTACTACAGCCAAATACCTTTGCATAAGGTCTACCTTTTCTGGGCTAACCTCAATAGTTTGTGCTTGTGATACTTGGAAAATTGAAACAAGTACAATTAAAACTAAGATTTTTTTCATACAATTGTTTATTAATCACTCTTATTTTATAAACGTAAACACAATACCGTTGTCAGATGTCATAATGAGTTTATTCCTATTAATTTTATAAGTACTTGATACGTAGCCTGATTGAAAAGTCAAAGTCAATGTATTTCCTGTAACCTTCCATGTGCCATCACTTTTACTTACATAGCTACCAGAGTTTTTTGGTTGATATTCTTCGTGGTAAGTTCCGTTTGTTCTAAGTTCAATAAAATGATAATTGACTAACGACTTACCGTCAGAACGACTTATAAAATTATATTTTCCGGCAATATTTGTTTTTGACACTCTGCTGCTATTTCCGGATATCGGATATTCAACCTGAAAAGTGATTGTACGTTCACAATCATTACCATTGTCATTTTGCTTTTCATTAATAAACATAAATTTTCCATATGTGCCATCACGCAATTCTAAGATACAGACTCTGTTTAGAGGAACCGACTTAGAATCATGTTTAGCAACATTTGAAAACTTAGCCTTATCCCATGATGTAGTATTTTGAAAGTTGTTTTGGTTAGTAACAATAAATTTCCCACTAGCCTCAGGCAGTCCTTCACAGCCACCATACAAAGCAAAACCTTCACCGGTTGATTTAGCAAAAGAAATAACTTTCCCTAGATGAAAATCATAAGCTTCGTGGGAGTGAATAACTAATTGCTGATTATTCTGATTACTGCTTGACGAACTATTGGCAATGGATCTGCTGCCGTTAAAACGTCCTTTACCTGTGCTTTGTTTACTTACGGTAAAATCTAATTTACGTATTATTTTACCTGCCATTTCAAACTTTACAGAATAGCTACCCACAGGCCATCCGGCATTTGGTTTAGTAACGCTAACAACTCCTATTCCGCCTTTTTTATTGGTAAAATTATATGCATCACTGCTTATAATTCTATCCCAATCATTAAAAATCCAACTTACAATCAAATCTTTTTGTGTTCCTCCCGTATAATTCATCACGGCAAAAATTTCTGGAGTTTGAGTATTGAAAGTAGTTGTTGGATTGATGGCACGATTATTTGCATCAAGCTTATTACTTAGCTTTATTCCGGTAATTTTAAACGAATTGGAAGACGTACTTCCTGCTAAGCCACTTAAACCTGATGGTCTTTTATTTACAGTATTTGTAGATGCCGTAAAACCATCCAACGTGAAAGACTGGGTAATTGCCCTAACTTCATCCCCTTTTTGTTCTACCATACTTGTTGGAAGAATCGCGGTAAGAACAAATCCATTGCCATTCTGAACAGTATAAAAGGCTGCCAAAATAACCTCATTTCCATTGTAATTCATACTATAAGTTCCTTGCTTTCCCGGAATACCATTTTTTGATGTGTGATTGGTTAAACTTTGTCTCTGGGCTCCTGCCGGAAGCATGTTTTGTTCATAAATCTGAACAAGTAAATCTATTGTTACTCCTGCTGTGGCTTTGAATGCACGCAGTTGGATAGCCGCATTCTCATCAGGGCTGTAAAAATCATATACCTTGTCCGTTCCATCCATATACGATGTTTTGCTCCAAGAAGATGGAATATTGATTTTGAAACCATACTTTGAATCATATTGCCATTGAGTGTAGGCATTGTTATTAATGAAAAGAAAAAGTATTAATGCAATAAGCAAACTTAAATTTTTGAATGTTTTCATATTTTTCCACTTTAGTGTAGAGTTAAAGATAGTTTATCCGTAGTGAAGATTGCAATACAAATGTAAATCTGCCGCATATCAATCAATATTCGATGTGTAATTGAAATAATTCGGTTTAAATAGGATAAAGAAGAATCCTTACATTTGTTTTAAATTTAAAACCAAGCACTAAAATCATGAAGAACTATTTTTTAATTCTATTGTTTATATTTTTAGGATTTTCCACCGTAACTCAAGCCCAAAAAAAAATTAATACCAAAAAATTAGATAAGCAACTACAACAATCTTTTCAAGATTTTGAGCTAAACGGACTTTCTGTGCTTATCCTAAAAGATGGTGAACGAGTTTTCGAGAAAAATTACGGGACAAGAGATTTAGAAAACCCAATAACATCCAACTCATTATACAATATTGCTTCCGTAACAAAAGCCTTTACAGGTGCATTAATGGCAAAACTTGTTTATGAAAAGAAAATTAAATGGGATGATTTAGTTATCGATTACCTCCCCGATTTTCAATTGGCCGATGCCTATATTACCAGTCATTTAACCATCGCTGACTTGCTAAGCCACCGTAGTGGAATGGGGACTTTTTATGGCGATTTACTTTGGTACGAAACGGAGCGTAGCAATGCCGATATCCTTCACCGTATGCGTTATTTACCCGTTACCAATCGTTTTCGCGATCAGTTTGGCTATCAAAACAATATGTATATTGTTGCCGCAGAGATCCTTAAAAAAGTTACAGGGCAAGATTGGGAAACCTATATCAGCGAAAATATTCTATTGCCTTTAGAAATGACTCAAACGAGGACATCGGGCAATAAGTTAGAAGAAACTCAAGAGCTTGCTCATCCAATCATCAACAATAAAGTCGTTGGACTTTCTATGAAAAGACCACATGCCGCGGCAAGTCTTTTCACTTCTCCTAATGAGTTAAGTCATTGGGCTGAAATGCTTTTGAATAATGGAATTTATAAAGGCGATACTATTCTTAATTCCGCAATTATTGCAGATATGTTTACAGGCAGAACTTTACAATCGGTTTCTGGCTTAAAGAAAATGGCAGGTGCTAATTTTAGTCAATATGCCTTGGGCTGGTCGGTTTGGGATTTTAATGGAACGCCTATTTATGAGCACGGTGGAGGAATGCCCGGCTATATCTCCAAATTTGTACTTATTCCAGAATATGATATGGCTTTTATAATCCTCACAAATACACTCAGCAGCTTTCCTACAGCATTAGAATACCATTTATTGTCACAGCTCAGCGGAGATAAATCAACGGATTGGATAAGCCTTTTTAAGGATTTTAAAGAAAAAGGTGAAGCTGGTGAAATTAAAGCAAAAGAAAAACGTTTAGCCTCTCGTGTAGAAGGGACGAGCCCTCGTCTTGAATTATCCGAATATGTTGGTACTTACGAGGATAAAATGTATGGCAAAGCTGAAATCACTTTTGTTGATGGAAAGCTACACCTTGTATTTGTTCCAGCAAAGCACATCTTCTTTTCGGATATGGAGCATTGGAATTACGACACCTTTAAAATAAAATTTGCTGATGAATTTTTACCCGAAGGTTATATTAGTTTCGATTTTGATTCGTGGAATAAAATTAAAGGATTTAAGATTGATTTAAAGAGTAATGACTTCCACTTTTTTAATCTTGACTTTAAGAAATTAGATTAAAAAAAATGACAGATATAATAAGAGTAAATCTATAAAATTCGTCTCCTTATTAATTTTTTTTAATACAGATTAAATTCTATTCAGAAACTTTTCCAAACTTCATTTTAATTGGTAAGCTAAGTGTAAGCTTATAGCCAATGTTGTCTTTAAAATCGGGGAAACTGTACGCTCCATAACGATATATTGTCCCTATACCTACATTAAACAGATAAAGTTTAACTATATTATTAATCATTAAGCCACTCTCGTAATAGCCGTATTCCATTGTTTGGAAGTTTATATTAAGATGATATTCGGGATGTTCTAACCAGCCGAAGCCGATATTTGTAATCAACTCAAATTCGGGTTTAAATTTTTCTCCCTTAAACAATAGGCTTCCAAAATTATGGGAAATAAAAAGTGAGATGTAAGAGTCAGATAAAAATTCGTTAGGTCTCATTGTTGCAAAACTTTTTGCTGCAAATAAACCCACAGGCTTATAAGTTCCTCCACCGGAATATAGTTTTGCATAAGGTATATCGCCCAAAACAAGTCCTGCCTTTAACTCAATATTCGTTTCGCCAAGATATTTGGTGTAAAATGATTCTCGTATTTGAAAATCCAGTTTTTTATAATCGAAATCGCTATCAAATAATTGAGAAATACCTTGTGAATAATTAAACCATAACACAGGATATTTTGTGCCCATAGAAAGTGTTGTACGTCCGTTATCAAAATATTTTTCTTTATATGCGAATCGAAAACGAAGCTGTATTTCTGTCGATTGAAAGTCGCCGAATGTGAGAATATCATTTGGGTTTTTGAATAAATAGCTGCCTGTATTTTCTATGCTTTCGTGACTAAAGCCACCGTATACTTGCAAATATTTGAATATTCTTCCGCTCAAACCAACTTCTTCTCTGACGGTATAATTCATTCTGTTTATAAAATATTCTTGAAATGTATTAGGATCAAACAAAGAATGGCTATCCTTAAAAAAGTCGATATTTCCACTCTCAATATTATCAGACAAATACTTTAAATGACCTTTAATTTCTTTAGGTTTATAAATTATAATTGAGGATTTTATGCCGAATTTTGATTGCCTGTCTTTTAAGCTATATGCATAATATCCACCTAAGGTAAATTTTTCTGAAAAGCGTTTATTTGTTTGTGCCCCAAGTCCAAACCAAAATCCTTCGAAAGAATTATAACCTACAAAACTATTGAGCAATAAATCAAAATAACCCCAAGAAACCTTTCCTGTTAAAACAGTTTCCAGTTCTTTTAACTTTTTATCAAATTTGGCTTTTTTGCCAAGACTATCCATAAAATGATAGGTTAGCTTATCGCGTGTGCTTAAAGAATCTATTCGGTAATTTCTCCACTGTTTATCTTTACGGTATACTGCGTTTGGGTCTATTTCAACTTCAATATGTGAGAAAGTTTTTTTTACTAATTCAGGATTTAGTTCAATATCTTTAATATAAGTCTTCCCAATTCCTATTAGCCTGCTTTGCTGTCCCCCGGAACCAATACTCAAAGCATCAAATGTAATATTTGTATTTAATTGTACGGGAAACCAATGTTCTCCATCAACCAATTCATATTTTTGTTGAATCTGAACAGCTATTCCTTTTACGTCTTTTGCAGCTTTGGCTTTTACATTTACTATTGCCCATTTATTTGTGCTTATATGCAAAACACCTTGCAGTCCATCAAAATTTGTGTTTTTATTTGGCCTATACGAAATAGTATAAATAGTATCTTTTTGTCCGGAATACAAAGTGTCTTCCATTTGGAAGTAATACTTGTTTAAGCTGCCTTTACTTATTGGATTGATATAATTTTTATTGGTAATATGAATAATCTCGTCGTAAAAAGATGTTGACTGAATCTGCGAAACTAAATAAACCATCATAGGATCTTTTAATCCGGAAACTTTTGTAGCAATAACTCTTTCGTTACTTTTATCGGGAGCCATAAACTTCTTTTCAACAGCAGTTTCCATTAAAAATAAATCCTTACCCTTAAAGAAATCGGCAAGCCCCTTTACGCTATCATTTTGAATAAAGGATGTGTCTGTTATAAGCGAAGACGTATCAATTGTTATCACCATTTTATCGTAGGTAGTATAGGCATACGATTTTAATTTCTGCGGATTATTAATATCTCTATTTCTAATAACATTTGTAATAATTCTATGTGCGGGATTTTTACCCGGAAATACCTCATATTCGTTTAAATCGTATTTGCGCGATTTCAGATAAATAGTTTTAGGTCCTTTTAGATTACTTGTTAGAACATAAGATGTTTTGTAACCTAAATATGAAATTCTGATGCTATCAATACCTGTTGGTAAAACAAGTTTGAATTTACCATCAATATCGGTAGTGGTTCCGTAACGCCCATCGGCAGAAATAAGGTTTACAAAAGCCAAAGCTTCCTTGGTCTCTTTATCGAGAATCAAACCTGAATATTTTATTCCTTGCCCAAAAAGTCCGAAACTTAGGAAAAGAAAAATGCTAAGAATTATTTTATGTTGATAGGGTTTTATCATATGAAATAATGACGCATGTTGAGCAAATATATTACACTTAGCCTCCACTTATTAAGTGGAGTATTAAAACGGTATCGCCATCCTTAACAAGAGCCGTGTCTCTATTTTCTTTTTTTATAAGCTCCCCATTTATTTTTGTCACTAGTAATTTAAAAGTGAAGTTTTTTTGCTTGATAATTTCGCTAATACTTAAACTATCTGCTTTAAAATTTTCTAATCGATTATTAAGCGTAATTTTCATAATAAAAGTGTTTAAATAAATACTTTTCTTGAAAAAGGACTAAAATAGCGTGTTCCCAGATTAGCTTTAATTACATCTAAAACGCGTTGATCGTTTGCTTCGTATACAGAACCGAAAATCATTTTAACATTCCGGTATGCTTTCATATCCGCATGCATTATTGCTGAGGGACCTAAAATATAAATCGATGAACCTTCAGCACTATTTTCAATCAGGTCAACAAAGCTTTGATTAAACATGCTTGTGGCTGTTAAAATGATAGCATCCGCATTCTGAATAAATTGCATCTGATCTTTCATCTCCTGCAAAATTTCTTCATCTTCTCGCTTATCAAAAATAAAGAGTGGAATATTTGCTTGCTGAAATCGTTTTACGACAGGTCTGAAATTACCTACCATAACAATATTGGAAAAAGTCTTAAAATCAACGGCTTCAAAAATATCTTTCTCCTCTCTATATTCTTGATTATAATTAAGTAAGGCATTATAGTAGGCGTTCAAAAATATTCGATGCTCCGAATTTTCTAAATCAATTTCTTTTGGAATTTCTGCTTTGACAGTTTCGCCTAAAGTAGCACAAACACCAATATTTCCGTTCTTAAAAAGAATTGCTACATATCTTGCTCCGCTTACAAAATCTTTTACTAAAGAAGAATCGAAGGCGTATTTTTGGTAAAAATGAGTAATTGGATCTAACATATTGAGCGCGAAATTAAGAAGAAAACTTTAAGCAATCTAACAACAATGCTATTCAATATTCAATTTCCTGTTAAAACCTTCTTCTAAGGATAGAAAAGTTTCTGTACCGGTAACTTCTAAAATCGATTGTATTCTATGAACCAAAATCCTTTTTAAATCTTCGTTATTTCTGGCGTAAATTTTTATCATATAAGAGTATTTACCTGTAATTGAATGACATTCTACTACTTCCGGTATTTCAACAATTTGTTGAAAAACTTCTTCGTGAGTTTTGTCGCTTGTAAGATTAACCTGAATACCTACAAATGCTAAAGTATGATAGCCTAGTTTTTTAGGAGATAAATTAAACTGTGATCCCTTTAAAAGTCCGCCTTCAAACATTTTATGCACTCTCTGATGAACTGCGGAGCCTGTTACACCACATTGTCGGGCTACTTCAACAAAAGGTACTCGAGCATCTGCACGTAAGATGCGTAAAATACGCTTATCTAAAATATCTAAATGAAAGTTTTCCATATCAATAAATGCTGTATTATTTTCATTATTATAATAT